>CANHON010000368.1 GCA_947462115.1 Deltaproteobacteria bacterium
CTCGTGGACGTCGATCTGCGCGCGGCCAACGGGCGGGTCGGCGCCGCCCAGGTCCGGACGGTGCACGGGGGCAGCGCGGCGGCCGAGGCGGGCCTCCGACCGGGCGACTTCATCCGTTCGGTCGATGGGCGTCCGGTGCAGGGCCGCGCCGACCTCAACGCCTGGCTGGCGGCCCAAGACCCCGGCCGCGCGGTCCAGCTCGAGCTGCAGCGCGGCGAGGGAAAGCTCGTGCGCACCGTGACCACCGGGCAGCTGCCCGACGCGGTGGTCGATCACAGCCTCGCGGTCGTGCTCGGGGCCGTGCTCACGGACCGCGACGGGCTGGTCGTCGTCGAGAAGGTTCTGCCAGGCGGTGCCTTCGCGCAGCGCGGCCTCCGGGCCGGCGATCAGATTTTGGCGGTCAACAGCGAGGCGGCGCCGTCCGTCGCGGCCTTCCGTCTGTTGATCGCGCGCGCGAAGTCCGGGCACCGCTCGGAGGCGCTGATCACCGTGCGGCGGGGCGAATTCCCGGCCCGCATCCCCTTTCCCATCTGACCCGGCCCTGTGCCGCAGCCCTGGAGCCCCCCATGAGCGCCTGTGTGGATTCCTGCAACTTCTCCCAGTTTGTCGTGAGCCTCGGGAGCTCGGCCATGGTGAACCTCGGCCTGGTCGCCGATCCCACCGGCGGGACGCCCGACCTCGCCCTCGCCAAGCACAGCCACAGCCTGCTGATGATGCTGCGCGAGAAGACGAAGGGGAACCTCGACGGCGACGAGCAGCGCCTGCTGGAGGCCCTCATCAACGAGATCGGCGGGAAGCTGGCGTCGGGCCGCTGAGCCCAGTGGCGTGTTTGCGCCAGCCCAGGGGACAAAGGGGACATCGCGGGTGTTGACACCGCAGGCGACCGCAAAGTAGCTTGCGGCCGACCCGGCGCTTCCCGCGCCGAAAATTGAGCCCGGCTGGGGTGCTTCCCAGCGACGGCTGGCCCTTGGTCAGCGAGATGGAGGAAACATGGCCCGTTATGCATGGATTCTGGCGGCCTTCGCTGCCATCGGCTGCGGCGGCGGCGAAAAGGACTCCGCCGGCACCACCGGGGATGACGGCGGCGCCGGCGACGGCGGCACGGTCCCCTGTGACGAGATCGTCTTCTCGCTGTCGAACCCGATCGACGGCAGCAGCACCCACTTCTACCTCGACCCGGTCGAGTTCGGCCTCTCGGCCCCCGACGCCTCGGCCACCATCGCCGTGGCCGACGGCGCCGGCGCCGCGGTGGCGGGCAGCACCACCATCAGCGAGGACGGCCTCACCGTCTCCTTCGCCGCGGACGGCGGCCTCGCCCCCTCCACCGCCTACACCGCCACCCTGTCGATCTGCGACGGCGCGGGCGGCGGCTCCGGCTCCTTCACCACCAGCAGCCTCGGCGCTGAGGTGACGGCCGACCTGACCGGCAACACCTACGTGGTGGACCTCTCCACCGCCCGCTTCGTCCAGCCCGCTGGCGTCGCGGACCTGCTGCTCGGCTCCCTCGAGAACAACATCCTCGTCGGCGTCACCAGCGTGGACGGCAGCACCCTCAACATGATCGGCGCCATCGACGACGGCGCGGGCGGCGGGCAGGACTTCTGCACCCCCTCCATCCCCTTCCCCCCGGCCACCTACGACAACCCCTCCTTCCAGGTGGGCCCGGCGGACACCGACCTGAACGTGGCCGGCCTCAGCATCACCATCAACGGCCTGCTCATCCGTGGCGCCTTCGCCGCTGACGGCAGCTACTTTGGTGGCGGCCGCCTCGAGGGCCAGCTCGACGCCCGGACCCTCGCCCCCCTGCTCGGCGACCTGCTCGGCGTGACCGATCCCGACGAGGTCTGCGGGCTGCTCGTCGGCTTCGGCGTGACCTGCGCCGCCTGCGCCAGCGACGGCGCGGCCTACTGCGTGGACGTGCTCGCCGACCAGATCACCGCGACCGCCCAGGGCGCCTCGCTGGTGTGCGTGGACGAGTCCGACTGCCACCCCGAGTGCGGCGCCAACACCTGCGGCGATCCCACCGCTGGTGAGTGCGGCTGAGCTTCGGCTCGGGGACCGCGGCCTCGGCTCCGGCCCTCTCGCGACGCGGGCGTCGGTCTTCGGACCGGCGCTTCGCGCGTTTTGGGGCGGCGCGCGGCTCGCCCAGCGCGGCGGTGATACGCTCGCTCGAACCTGTCGGCTGGGGCCCCCCTTGTCCTCGATCGTCCGCGCTGCCGCTCCTCCTCCGCTGCTGCGCGCGCTCATCTACGCCGCGTCGGCGGCGATGTCGGCGCTGACCCACGGCGGCGCGGTCGCGGTGTACCTGCTCTGGGCCGAGCTCAACCTGGAGCTCGACACCCCGGGGGAGGGCACCGACAACGACGGCCCTGTCGGCAACGGCGGGGGTAACGCCGCGCCCGCCGAGGTGGCGCCCGCGGCCGCCGCGGTGGCGCTGCAATCGCCAGAGAACCCGGTCCAGATCAGCCTCTACGTCCCGCCGGTCGCCGCGCCGGTCGAGCCCGCCGCCCCGACGGACCCCGAGGCCCCGCCCGCGCCCGCGCCGGCCCCCGCCTCGGCGGTGGCCCCCAAGCCCACCAAGGCCAAGGCCAAGCCCTCGGCCGAGACCGCCGAGGGCGGCAGCGAAGGCGCCCGCACCTCCACCGACGACGGGACGGGCAAGGCCAGCCACGACGGCGTGGCCGGCAGCGGGCCCAAGGGCGCGAAGAAGCCCTGCGAGCCCAACGACGACATCGTCCAGCTCGACGAGAACAAGTGGCGGGTGCCGCGCGAGCTCGTCGATTGGTACGTGGCCCACCTCAAGGAGCTCGAGAAGCACGTGGGCGTCGCTGCGCACACCGGCGCCGACGGCAAGCGGGACGGCGCCAAGCTCTACCTGCCGCGCTGCAGCGTGCTCCGCCAAGGCGGCATCAAAAGTGGCGACATCATCCACGCGGTCAACGGGCAGCCGGTGACCAACATCCCCCAAGCCTTCGCTGCCTACATGAAGGTGCGTCGCCTGGACACCATCAAGGTCGAGCTGACGCGCAAAGACGGCAGCCAGCGCACCCACACCTACAAGTTCAAGTAGGCCGCAGCCCTCCCCCTCGAGCTGCGCCTCCGCGCACCGGCCGCCCCGCAGCGGCCCCCGGAAAGCCCGCCCCATGATGGACCACTTCTTTCAAGAGTTCGGCCTGGAGCACGTGCTCGTGCTCTTTATGCTGGGTATCTCGGTGTTTTTGCTGGCGTTGACCGTGGAGCGCCTCGCCACCTTCGCCTGGATCCGCCTGTCGATGGGCGCCGCGCGGCGGACCATCGAGGTCGCCCGGGACGGCGGCCTGCAGCAGGCGCGGGCCCAGGCCGAGGGCCTCCGCCAGCCGATGCGCGGGGTGTTCGTCGCGGGGCTGGATCGCGCGCTGGGCGCTGTTCGCGGCGAGCCCGGCCGAGCGATGGCCCGCGAGACCAAGCGGGTGGGCGGCCTGCTCAAGGCCCGCACCTGGATGCTCGCCACCGCTGGCGCCTTGATGCCCTTCGTCGGCCTGTTCGGCACGGTCATCGGCGTCATGGCCAGCTTTCAGGCCATCGGCGAGTCGGGCCAGGGCGGTTTTGCCGTGGTCTCGGTCGGCATCTCGCAGGCGCTGGTCGCCACGGCGGTCGGCATCGCGGTGGCGCTGGAGGCCGTCTTCTTGTTCAACGTGCTCAACAGCATGTCGGGCAAGCTGAGCCGCGAGATCTCCTTGCTGGTCGATGAGCTGCTGGAGCTCATCGAGGCCCACAGGAGGGCTCCCGATGCAGGGCGCGCCTAGCTCCGACGTCGGCGAAGACGATGATGAGGGCGGCATTTTTGCCGAGATCAACATCACGCCGCTCACCGACGTCTTCATGGTCTTGCTGATCATCATGATGGTCGTCTCCTCGTCCATCGTGGAGTCCGAGAAGGACGCCGCCTACGAGAAGGGCCTGCTGGCCGAGCGGGCCCTGCAGGTCATGACGCCCGAGGCCGGCGCTGGCGACTCCGAGCTCGTCGTGGAGGACGTGGCGCTGTCGGTGCTCCCGGATCGCAGCGTCTTCATCGACGACGATCCCGTCGCCATCGAGGCCCTCGACGAGCGCCTGCGGGCCATCGCCGAAAAAGACCCCCGCACCCGCATCGTGCTGCGGGGCGACAAGGGCGCGAGCTACGAGGTCATCATGGACATCATCGCGCGCCTCAACGCCGCTGGGCTGCGCAACATCGCGCTCGCGAGCCGCCAAGGCTGAGGCCGACCGGGACGCCGCCCGCCGGAGGGAATAGTCCGCCGGCCGGCGCGCCTGCGTCGCGGGAGGAACGATGCGAGCCTGGGAGCTTTTGGGGACGGGGCCCGTGCCCGACTCGACCGGCGTGATGGAGCTGTACCGGCGCGAGGAGGAGCTGGCGATCCGGGTGGACGGCCGCGAGCTGATGAGCAGCCGCATGCACGGCTCCGAAGACGCGCTGGCCGACCTGGTCTGCGACCGCCTCGGCGCGCGGCCGGGGCTGCGCCTGCTGGTCGGCGGCCTCGGCATGGGCTTTACGCTGGCCGCCGCCCTCAAGCGGGTGGGGCCCGAGGGCCAGGTGGTCGTCGCCGAGCTCGTGCCCTCGGTCATCGCGTGGAACCGCGGCCCCCTCGCGCACGTGGCCGGCCGCCCCCTCGACGATCCCCGCGCCGGGGTCTACGCCGGCGACGTCGGCCGGGCGATCCGCGAAGAGGGCCCGTGGGACGGTATTCTGCTCGATGTGGACAACGGCCCCAAGGGCCTCACCCGCAAAAG
>CANHON010000369.1 GCA_947462115.1 Deltaproteobacteria bacterium
ATGCCGGTGCACGCGGTCTATGCGGCCGAGATCCCCGCCGCCGCGGAGGCCGAGTTCTCCGCCTACCTCGCCGGGCTTCAGCGGGAGACTGGCGCCGCTTTGCTCGACGCCGACGGCTGGTGGCGCGACGCGCGCGAGCGGTTCCACGACCCCGACCACCTGTCGCCGGCGGGGGCCGAGGCCCTGTCGGCCGCCCTGTGCGCGGCCGCCGCCCCGCTGATCGCTGGCGCGCCTAGTCCCAGGGGACGATGAGGAGGCCGGCGGGCACGTCGTCTTGAGCGAAGGTGGTGCCGTCGGCGAGGCGCACCTCCACCCGGTCGGCGCTGGGCAGCCCGTGCAGGCCGAAGACCAGCTCGGGGTCGTCGCTCCCGTGCATGCGCTCGGGCAGCATCCACCGGGTCGATCGCCCCGCGCCGCTGGTGACGGTGACCCGGGCGTGGTGGCCGTGGGGGCTGCGCGCCGGGCCGTCGATCCGCACCTTCAGCCCGGTCTCGCAGCCCCCCTCGGTCCGCCAGACCCGCACCTCGTGCTTGCCCACCACCACCGCGTCGTGATCGCCGTCCCCGTCGAGATCTCCGAAGACCACGCTGCGCTGCCGGCCCGGTGAGCTCTCGAGGCCGATCGACTCCTCGCGCTGCCAGGCTCCGCCGGGAAGGCCCCGCAGCACGACGTCTTGCTGGGCCTCGGCGTCGTACCACTCGGCCTCGGTGCCGGGCAAGGCGCCGAAGCTGTCCTCGGTGCCCGAGGCCAAGGCGCCAAAGGTGACCCAGAGGTCGTCATGGCCGTCCCGGTCGAGGTCGGTGTTGCCCACGCCCCAGGAGGTCATATGCTCGGGCTCCTGGGGGATCAGGGCGCCGGCGGCCAGGGTCATGTCGGCCCAGGTCGGCGGGTCGCTGGCCAACAGCAGCTGGGGCCCGATGTTGCTGATGTAGAGGTCGGGCCGCTGGTCGTCATTCCAATCGCCCACGGCCCCGCCCATCGCGTACATCGGCCGGTCGCAGTCGCAGTCCGGGTCGTTGGTGAAGCGCCCCGCGCCGTCGTTGCGCCAGAGCTGGTTGGGCACGACCTGGTAGCCGGCGTCGTTGGCGCTGTAGATGTCGAGATCGCCGTCCTCGTCGGCGTCGAACAGCAGCGCCTGGAAGGTGACGCCGTGGTTCTCGGCGGTCGGGAGCCGGTCGTCCGCCTGCACAAAGCGGCCACCTTCGTTCAAGATCAGGTGGTTGGCCTGGCCCTCCACCTCGCCGCTGAGGAAGTCCTCTTCGCGTAGGTTCCAGGGGCGGGCGGCGACGACGATGTCGAGATCACCGTCCCCATCGACGTCTCCCCAGCTCGCCGACCGGGTGCCGGTCTCGGTGCCGGGGATCTCTACGCTCGTGAAGGCGCCCGGGGCGGTCTGGGTGAGCAGCAGGTCGGGGCCGCCCCGGCTGCGACCCAGGTACACGTCGAGATCGCCGTCGTGGTCGATGTCGATGAGGTTTGCGACGTTGGCCGCGGGCAGCGGCCCGCCGTCCATGGTCCAGGTGTCGTCCAGGGTGAAGTGCGCGTCCCCGTCGTTGAAGGCGAGCAAGGAGCCGCCCTCGTACGCGATGAACAGGTCGAGATCGCCGTCCCCGTCGAAGTCGCCGACGCCGGCGCCGTGCTCGGCCTGCTCTAGCTCGGTGCGCCGGGGCAGCTCCTCTTGGCGCAGGTGGCTGGCGAGGCTCATGCGCAGCGGCGCGCAGTCTGGGAGCTCCACCGGGGCGGTGTCGTCCGCGCCATCGGCCGCGCCGGTGCCGTCTCCGGAGCCGCCACCCTCCGCCCCGCTGTCGGGCACGGGCTGCGGGTCCGCTTTGGTGGGGCCCGGGTCGCTGCATCCGAAGGCCAGCAAGGCGGGGGCGATCCAGGCCAGGGCTGGGCGTGCGGCGCGGCTCATCGGGACCACTCCACCACCCGCTCACCCGCGGGCACGTTGTTCTGAGTGATCGTCTCGCCATTGGGGAGCAGCACGTCGATCCGGTCGGCCGCCGCGGCGCCCCGCAGGCCGAACTGCAGGCGGTGGTCGTCGCTCCCGTGGTAACGGCCCGGCATCATCCACCGGGTCTGGGCCTCCGCGCCCCGCCAGACGGTGACGCGGGCCCCCAATCCGTGCGGGTTCTCCGGCGGCCCGGCGATGCGCAGGCCGACGCCGGTGGGGCAGCCCCCCTCGGTGATCCAGCTCCGCAGCATGTGCTTGCCCATCACCAGCGCGTCGTCGTCGCCGTCCCCGTCGAGGTCGCCCATCGAGACGCCCCGCTGCCGGCCGACCGCGCCCTCGAGGCCGATGTCCAGCGCGGCGGTGAAGCGGCCGTCGTCGGTGCCCATCAGCACGGCGTCGAACTGGTCGTCGTCGTCGTTCCAGCCCGGATCCGTGCCGGGCAGCGCGCCGTAGACCTCCTCGATGTCGCTCTCGCTGCGGCCGAAGGTGACGTAGATGTCGTCATTCCCGTCGCGATCGAGGTCGGTGACGCTCATGCCCCAGGAGGTGAGGTGACTGTCGCTGAGCGGGATGCCGGCCCCGAGCGCGAGGCCCATGTCCACGTAGCGGGCGGGCCCGTCGGACTGCAGGTAGAGCTGGGTGCCGATGTTCGACACGAAGAAGTCTGGCAGCAGATCGCCGTTCCAGTCGGAGTACACCGCCCCCATCGCGTACATCGGCCGGTCGCAGGCGCAGGCGCTGTCGGGGCTGAAGCGCCCCGCGCCGTCGTTGATCCACAGCTCGTTGGGCTTGACCTGGTAGCCGCCGTCGTTGACCTCGTAGATGTCGAGATCACCGTCACCGTCCACGTCGGCGAGGCTGGCCTGGAAGGTGACGCCGTGGTTGCGGTCGGTCGGCAGCCGATCGTCGGCCCGGACGAAAGCAGCGCCCTCGCGCAGGTAGAGGTGGTTGGGCTGCCCCACCAGCGTGCCGTCGAGGAATTGGGAGGAGAAGATCTCCGCGGGGCGGCTGGAGATGAGCAGATCTACGTCGCCGTCGCCGTCGACGTCGCCGAAGGTCGCCGCGAAGGAGCCGGTCTCGCTGCCCTCGAGGGGCGCGCCGCGCCATTGGCCGGGGGCCTCGTTGTACAGCAGCAGGTCCGGTCCGCCCGCGCTCCGGCCGAGGTAGCCGTCGAGATCGCCGTCAGCGTCGAGATCGAGGAGGAAGGCGCTGGTGGCCGAGGGGAGCGGCGCCCCGTCCACGGTCCAGCGGTCATCCACCCGAAAGACGCCGGTGCCGTCGTTCTCGGCGATGAAGCTCCCGCCCTCCCAGGCGACGAGGGCGTCGACGTCGCCGTCGCCGTCGAGATCGCCGAGGGCAGCGCCGTGCTCTGCTTTCTCGAGGCCGTCGCGGCTGGGGAGCGCCGGCGCGTCGAGCTGCTGCGCGAGGCGCATCCGCAGGGGCGCGCAGTCCAGGGGCGCGGCCGCGGTGTCGTCGGGGGCCGCGCTGTCGGGGTCCGGCAGATCAGCGGGCGCGCCGCTGTCGCGCGGGGCGGCGGTTTTGGGCGGGGCGCCGCCGGTGCAGGCGGTCATCGCGAGGAGCGCGGCGGTGGCGAAGCGCATGCGGGCCCTCGGGGAGCGCGGCGTCGAGGCGGGCCCTTCAGGCTACCGCATCGCGGACGACGTGGGGGGCGGCTTTTGCGGCGCGGCTCCGGCCCGCCCGTGGGCGCGGCGCCAGGGGGGTCGCGGCGGCCCCCCACGCGCCGGGCGGCTGCGCGCGCGCCAAGGCAGCCCGGAGCGCGGGGCCGCGGCGCAGAGGGGGGGAGAAAGGTTCCGGTCGTGGCTGGCGCTGATCCTTGGCAGCCCCCGTCGCTCTGATACGGTGATCCCCGGAGGAGAGATGGCGGTCTTGGGTCGGTTCAGCGGAGGGATCGGCGCGGGGCCGGCGGGCCTCCTGTGCCTCGGGGTGGGCTGCGCCCAGCCGCGGCCGAACCTCATCGTCATCAGCCTGGACACCCTGCGGGCGGACCGGCTGGGCGCGGCCGGCGGTGCGGGCAGCCTGAGCCCCAACCTCGACCGCTTCGCCGAAGAGTCCGTGGTCTTCACCCAGGCCTTCGCCCAGTCCAACGAGACGCGGTTCAGCCACGCCTCGCTGTTCACCAGCCGCTACCCGAGCGAGCTCGGCGATCTCGCGGGCGAATTCAACATCCCCGCCTCGACCCCGACCCTGGCCTCCTTGGCCACCGCGGCGGGCTACGAGACCGCCGCCTTCGTGGCGGGCGGGCACATGGCGGGCGAGTTCGGCCTCTCCGGCGGCTTCTCCACCTACGAGGACGCGGCGGACTGGGGCGGGCTCCAGCACACGGCGCCCGCGGCGCTGGCCTGGCGCCAGGCCCGGCCCGCCGGCAGCCCGAGCTTGCTGTTCATCCACAGCTACGACTGCCACGCCCGCTACCTCAAGCCGACCCCCTGGGGCTACCTGCGGGCCCGGCCCGAGGAGGAGAGCCTCGGGGCGGTGGTCGGCCGCAGCGTGGCCGGCAGCGGCGCGGTGATCGACGGCGCGGCCCTGTCCGACCCGGAGGCGGCGATGATCCGGGCGGGCGGCGTGCTCCGCTTCAACCACGGGGCGGGCTCCGCCGCCCTCGACCCGGACCCGGCCCCGCTGAGCCCCGCGGACGTGGCCTTGGTCGCCGGCCTCTACGACGGCGCCGTGGGCTGGGCGGACCTCCACTTTGGCCTGCTGATGGCCGATCTCGAGGCCTCGGGCGCGCTGGAGGACAGCTATGTGGTGGTGCTGTCGGACCACGGCGAAGAGCTCGGCGA
>CANHON010000370.1 GCA_947462115.1 Deltaproteobacteria bacterium
CGACAAGTGGATAAAACAAGGGTGTTATGGTGGCAGGGCAGGGCGATGCCGCCCGCGCTTGAAGGGCCGCGGGGCCCGCCCGTCCGCCGCCCGCCCCGGACGGCCTCGGCGGCCCGGCGCACCTGCCCCCGTTAGGCCCCGATGGGCCCCGCCCCCGCCCCGCTGCTGAGGTACCCATGGCCAGCCCCGCTCCGAAGACCTCGTTCATCCTGGCCATCGTCGGCGCCCTCGCGCTGCTCGCGGGGCTGTTTGTGGTGGGCGGGGCCGGCACCCTGTTCGTCTTGCACCAGATCAACAACGCCGACGACGGCGCCCTGCTCGACGAGGGCCTGGTCGAGGAGCCGGCGGCCGGCGGCGGGGGCGTGGACGAGGGCGTCGCGCTCGAAGACGACGGGCGGCCCATCGGGCGTGACACCGCCGAAGAGCCGAGCGGCGGGGCCTTCAGCGGGCTCAGCCCGGTCCCAGAGGCGGGGGCGGACACCGGCGGCCCGGCCGTGGCCCCCGCGCCGGCGCCGGCCAAAAGCAAGGGCAAAGGCGCCAAGGCCAAGGGTGGCAAAGGCGGCAAGGGCAAGGGCGGCAAAGGCAAGGGTAAAGGCGGCAAGGGCAAGGGCGCGAAGGCCAAGGCCCCCAAGGCCACGCCGGCGCCGGCCCCCGCGGCGGCCCCCGCCAAGAAGGAGTGCAAGCCCGACTCGCCCTACATCACCCAGACCGGCGAGCGCAGCTGGAACGTCAAGGAGAGCTGGGTCGACCGCATGACCAAAGACCACAACGCCGCGGCCAAGCTGGCCAGCGTGGGCTGGGCGCGCAGCAAAGAGGGCAAGATCATCGGCTTTCGCATCAAGTCGCTGCCCTGCGCGAGCCCCCTGCGCGAGGCGGGCTTCATGAAGGGCGACATCATCCGCTCGGTCAACGGCAAGGAGATCACGAGCACCGCCTCGGCCATGCGGGTGGGCCTCGAGGTCAAGCGCGCCGGCGACATGCGGGTGAACATCAAGCGCGGCAGCGGCAGCCGCGACCACCGCTACCACATGGTGAAGTAGGCGGCGGGCGGCCTGGGCCTGCGGGCGAGGGCCGGCAGACGGGCTAAGGGCCGCCGCCCGCCCCCGCCCCGGAGCCCCGTTGAGCACCCCCGAGCCCCTCGCGTCGATCGCCGGCACCGGCGTGGCCCTGCCGCCCCACCGCTACGAACAAGACGCGCTCATCGCCGCTTTCCAGGCCGTGTGGGGCCAAGAGCACCACAACAGCCGCCGGGTCGCGCAGCTGCACGCCGCGGTCCAGGTGGGCGGGCGCAACCTCGCCCTGCCGATGGAGCGCTACTTAGACCTCGATTTTACGGCCGCCAACCGGGCCTTTATCGAGGTGGGCACCGAGCTCGGGGCGGAGGCCCTGTCGGCCGCGCTGCAGGAGGCCGGCCTCGAGGCCAGCGCGCTGGACGCGATCTTCTTCACCACGGTCACTGGGGTCTCGGCGCCCTCGCTGGACGCCCGCCTGGTCAACCGGCTCGGCCTGCGGTCGGACATCAAGCGGGTGCCGATGTTCGGCCTCGGCTGCGTGGCGGGCGCCGCTGGGCTCGCGCGGGTGGCCGACTACCTCAAGGCCTACCCCGGCCACACCGCGGCCCTGCTGTCGGTGGAGCTGTGCAGCCTCACGCTGCAGCGGCGCGATCTGAGCATCCCCAACCTCATCGCGTCGGGCCTGTTCGGCGACGGGGCGGCGGCGGTGGTCTGCCGTGGGGCGGCGGTCGGCGGCGACGGCCCGGCGATCCTCGCGAGCCGCTCGGTGTTCTACCCGGACACCGAGGGCGTCATGGGCTGGGACATCGGCAGCAGCGGCTTTCGCATCATCCTCGAGGCCACGGTGCCCGACATGGTGGACCGTCACATCGGCGCGGACGTCGCGGCCTTCTTGGCGCCTTTTGGGCTGCAGCGGGCCGACATCACGTCGTTCGTGCTGCACAGCGGCGGCCCCAAGGTGCTCACGTCCTTCGAGTCGGCCCTGGGCCTGCAGCGCGAGGACACCGCGCTCACCTGGCGCTCGCTGCAGGCGGTGGGCAACCTGAGCTCGGCCAGCGTGCTGTTCGTGCTGCGCGACACCCTGCGGGAGCGGCGGCCGCCCGCCGGCAGCCTCGGCCTGATGTTGGCGATGGGGCCGGGCTTCTGCTCCGAGCTCCTGCTGCTGCGCTGGTAAGGAGTACAGCCTATGGTGTTATCCGAATGGGCGGCGGGGCTGCCCGGCGAGACCTGGGCTTGGCTCGGCATGATGCTGCTGACGGTGGCGGAGCGCCTCGTCGAGGTGGTGGTCAGCAAGCGCAACGCCGCCTGGTCCTTCGCCCGCGGCGGCGTCGAGCACGGGCGCGGGCACTACCCGGCGATGGTGGTGCTGCACACCGCCGCGCTCATCGCCGGGCCCGCCGAGGTGCTGCTGCTCCACCGGGCCATGCCGGCGGTGGGGCCGGCGCTGTTCGTCGCCGCGGCCGCCCTGCAGGGCCTGCGGTGGTGGTGCATCACCACGCTCGGGCCCCGGTGGAACACCCGCGTGATCATCGTGCCGGGGCTGCCTCCGGTGCGGGGCGGGCCCTACCGCTACCTCTCGCACCCCAACTATGTGGTGGTGGTGCTGGAGGGCCTGGTGCTGCCGCTCAGCCACGGCGCTTGGCTGACGGCCGGCGCCTTTACCGTGCTCAACGCACTTTTGCTGCGTGTGCGCCTGCGCTGTGAGGAGGCCGCCTTGGCCACCTTGCCGCCGGCGCCCGCCGAGGCCTGAACCATGAGCCTTCGCCTCGTCCCCGAGCCGCCGGTCGACCCCGCCGATCTCGACGCCATCCACCGCGCCATCGAGGCCATCGCCCAGCGGGAGCTGCGGCTCGACCGGCCCTTCCCGCGAGATCTCGACCTCGCCGCCCAGCTCGACAGCATCCAGCGCCTCGCCTTGGTCGTGGCCATCGAGGACCAGCTCCGCATCTGCTTCGAGCCCGAAGATGACGAGCAGGCCGTCACCCTCGACGATGTGGTCCGCATCGTCTCCCGTCGGCTGGCCGAGAAGGCCGAGGCCGGCGCGTGAGCCCGCCCGCCCGCACCCTGGTGGAGGCCCTGGACCGGGCGGCGGCCCTCGACCGGCCCGGTGCGGGGCTGCGGTTCATCGACCGGCACGAGGCGGCGCGGCTGCTGTCCTGGCCCGTGCTCGCCGACCGCGCCCGGCAGGTGGCGGCGGGGCTCGCGGCCCAGGGCGTGGCGGCGGGCGACCGGGTGGCGCTGATCTTCCCCACCGGGCCCGACTTCTTCGACGTGTACTTCGGCGCGATGATCCTCGGCGCGGTGCCGGTGCCCCTCTACCCGCCGGTGCGCCTCGGCCGCCTCGACGTCTACTTTGAGCGCACCGCCGCCATGCTCGCCGCCGTGGGCGCGGTGGCCGTGGTCACCGACGCCACCGTGCGCCGGGTGCTCGGGCGCCTGCTCGACCCGGTGGCCGGCGGCGCGCCCCCGCCCCTCGGCTTGCTGCTGGTGGACGCGCTCCGCGGCGACGACCGCCACCCCGGCGCGGGCGCGGGGCCCGAGGCGCTGTGCATGGTGCAATTCAGCAGCGGCACCACCGTGGCGCCCAAGGCGGTGGGCCTCAGCCACCGGGCGGTGCTGGCCAACAGCCGCGCCATCACCGGCGAATTGTTCGGGCGCTTCCCCGAGGCCGAGCACGGGCCGCACGCCGGGGTGAGCTGGCTGCCGCTCTACCACGACATGGGCCTCATCGGCTGCGTGATGCCGGCCCTCGACACGCCGGCCACCCTCAGCTTGCTGCCGCCCGAGGCCTTTTTGGCCAAGCCTGCCTTGTGGCTGCGGGCCCTGTCGCGCTACGGCGGCACCATCTCGCCGGCACCCGACTTCGCCTACGCCCTGTGCGTGGAGCGGGTGCGCGAGGAGGAGCTCGAGGGCGTCGATCTGTCGCGCTGGCTCGCGGCGCTCAACGGGGCCGAGCCCATCCGCCCCGAGACCCTACGGCGCTTCGGCCAGCGCTTCGCCGCCCAGGGCCTCCGGGCTACCGCCCTCTCCCCGGTCTACGGCCTGTCGGAGGCGGCGCTGGCGGTCACCTTTCAGGCCCTCGACGCGCCCTGGACCAGCGGCCGGTTCTCGCGGGCCGCCTTGGCGGATGGGCGGGTGGAGCGCCTCGATGGGCCGGAGGACCCCGACGCGCCGACCGCGGCGGTGGAGCTGGTGCGCCTCGGGCCGCCCCTGCCGGGCTTTGCGCTGCAGATCCGCGCGGTGGATCAGCCCGAGCAGCTCGCCGGGAGCGACGTCGTGGGGCGGATCTTCATCCGGGGGCCCTCGCTGATGAGCGGCTATGTGGGCCGGGCGACGCAGCCCTTCGACGCCGAGGGCTGGCTCGACACCGGCGACCTCGGCTTCTTGGACGGGGGCAGCCTGGTCATCTGCGGGCGCGGCAAGGACACCATCGTGCTGCGGGGCCAGAACCACCACCCCCACGATCTGGAGCGCGCGGTGGACGGCGTGCCGGGCGTGCGCACCGGCTGCGCGGTGGCCGTCGGAGACATCGGCGAAGAGGGCGAGCGGGTGCTGCTCTTCGTCGAGGTGCGCACGCCCGAGCCCGGCCAAGCCGAGGCCTGCCGCGAGGCCGTGCGGGCGGCCACCGGGGTCGATCCCGACCTCGTGGTGCTGCTCGCGCCCGGCACCCTGCCCCGCACCTCCAGCGGCAAGCTCCGCCGCAGCGAGGCCCTGCGCCACTGGCGCAGGGCC
>CANHON010000371.1 GCA_947462115.1 Deltaproteobacteria bacterium
CACCGGCCGCATGCGAAGGAAGGCCGCGGTCTTTCCGGGCGTCCCGCGGGCGATCTCGGCGGCGGCGCGGGCGGCCGCGCAGAGGGCCTCGGGGTCGAGGTCCTCGCTGTAGGCGTAGCCGACCTGGTCTCCGACCACGACGCGCACGCCCATGCCGAGATCGACGTGGGTGCCGATCATGTTGACCTTGTGGTCCGACATGGACACCGAGGTCGCGGCGCTGTGCTGAAAGTAGAGGTCGCAGTCGTCGCCGCCGCGGGAGAGGGCCGCGTCCATGACGCGCCGCATCAGCTCGGGGCTGACCCCAAGCTGCTCAAAATAGGCGCCGGGTGCGACCTCCGGATGGGTGGTGCTCATGCGGTCCTCGGGAGGGGGTGGCAGGTCTGCGGTCTGCCCTATGCGCCGTCGGCGGGCGGTCAACGTGGCGGCTGCGGCGGCGCGCTCACTTAGGCCGGTCGCAGCACCCGCAGCAGCGCGGGGGAGCGGGCCTTGGCGCTGCGGGCGAGCTGAGCTTGCACGCGGGCGCGGTGCAGGTTGTGGGCGCCCTGCTCGGGGAATCGGGCGCGATCTTCGCGAAAGTAGCTGTTGAGCACGGCGTCGCGACAAAATCGGCCGGCCAGCTCTAAGCAGATGCGCTCGGGCGCGTGGGCGAGGGCGGCGCGGCGCGCGGCCGACAGGGGAGGGCCCTGCTCGAGGAAGGCCGTGGCGCTGGCCTCGAAGCGAGACAGGTCGAAGTTGACGTCATCGACGCTGTCTTCGCCGCTTGGGTTGCACCAGCTCCGCCAGGCGTCGCCGAGCTCGGCCGAGAGCCCGATGGGCCCGATGGTGTCGAGATCCAACAGGCAGCGGGCCGCCTCACCGGCTTCGTCGAAGCGCAGGTTGCTGATCTTGAGGTCACCATGGCCGACGACCTCGGGCTCCTCGAGCGCGCCCGCCCAGGCCGCCCAGTCCGCGAGGAGCTGTGCGCCGAGCGCGCCCGCCTCGGCCGCGAGCGGGTGATCCGGCCGGCTGGCCAAGGCCTCGGCCAGCTCCTGCATGCGGAGGGGCGTGTCGTGGATCTGCCGCAGCGGGGCGTGCCGGGCGGGGCGCCAGCCGTCCATCGCCCGGTGAAAACGGCCGACCAGCGCGCCGGCCTCGGCCGCCACCGCCGCGGAGCCTACCGTGTGCAGCGTGCTGCCCGGGACAAAGGACCACAGCCGCCAAGCGCCCCGCTCCGCCTCGGCCCACAGGGCACCGGCGTCGGTGGGGAGCAGCCGCGGGGCCTCGAGGCCGTGATCGGCGAGGCGGGCCAGCAGCGCGGCGATGTCATGGTGAATCAGGGGCGAAAACAGCGGGTTGAGCCACTGCAGCACCGCGAGGGGGCCGCCATCGGGGCCCGACACGAGCCAAGTTCCGTTGATGAGCCCGGCGTCGGCGGCCACGGTGGCGGTGGCGCCCGCCGGGAGGTGGGATCCGAAGCGGGACAGGGCGGCCGCGGTGGCGTTCTCGACGGAGGGATCGGGCAGCAGGCCGCTCATCTCGGGTCCTCTGGGCGCTTTGCGCCGGCTGGACTGTCAGGATAGTGTTAGGGCTTTTTCGGGGGGAGGCGACCCTGGGGGAGAACCCTCTGGCTCCCTCGCCCCTGACCGGTCGGCGCCCCAGCGCGACAAGTATGTTCCAGGGCATTTCGTTTCCGAAAGCGCCGCGACAGGCCGCACCCCCGCGGGTTATCCGCCAGTCGCGTAACAGGCAGGTCCTGTGGCGCTCCCTTCGTTCTCAATGTGCCCCCCTGGTCGCTGGGTCAACCGGCCGCCGTCTCATTGGACATGCCAGCGCACCATGCGCGCTGTGCTTTTAGGAGGTCCCCCATGAACCACCGCTCGATCCAGCTGGCGCTCGCCGGCCTCGTGATCAGCCTCGCGGTCGGCTGCAAGAAGCCCGCGCCGCCGCCCCCGCCGCCGCCCCCGCCGCCCGTCGAGCCGCCGCCCCCGCCGCCGCCGCCGCCGCCCCCGGTGCAGGAGATCGTCAAGAACCTCGGCCGGGTCAACTTCGAGCTGGACTCCTACGACCTCAACGGCTCGACCAAGTCCGCGCTCGACGCCAACGCGTCGATCATGAAGGACAACGGCGAGATCAAGCTGCAGATCCAGGGCCACTGCGATGAGCGCGGCACCACGGGCTACAACCAGGCCCTCGGCCAGCGCCGCGCCAACGCCGTGCAGAAGTACATGATCTCGAAGGGCATCGACAAGTCCCGCCTCAAGGTCATCAGCTACGGCGAAGAGCGCCCCCTCGCGCAGGGCAGCTACGAGTCGGCTTGGTCCGAGAACCGCCGCGCCGAGTTCAAGATCGAGTACATGCCCGACGGCTCCCAGGTCCGCGGCACCACCCGCGACTGAGCCCCACGCAGGCCCCTTTCGCTGGGGTCTGTGAGCTCCAGCCCGCCCGCTCCACTTGATTGGGGCGGGCGGCGCTGCTTTTGCCGGGGCCCGCCGGCGCCTGAAGCGAAGACGCGCAGCGGGCCCGAAGACCGGCTGCGCGTCGGGGCGGTGCGCCCGCGGGGCTTACCAGCTCTGGAACAGCAGCTCGCGGTAGCGGGGCAGGGGCCACAGCGCGTCGGAGATCTGCGGCTCCAGCACATCGGCGGCGACGCGGAGGCGATCCAGGGCCGGCAGCACCTGGTCGGTGCAGGCGCGAGCCCTGGCGGCCAGCTCGCCGATCTCCTGGGCGGCGGCCCAAGCGCGGTCGACCTCTCGGCGCGCCGCGCGCAGCTCCTTGACTTGACCGGGGAAGGCCGGCGAGGCCAGCTCCTCCCAGGGGTCATCCGACAGCCCCGCGGCCTTCACCGCGCTCATCGTGGCGGCGAGCTCGCCGAGCTGCGCGAGCACCGCCGGCATGACCGCCTGGTCCACCAGCTCGCGCGTCACGTTGACCTCGATGTCCACGCCGCTGATGTAGCGCTCGACCTGGATGTGGTAGCGGCTGTGCAGCTCGTCGGGCGACAGCACGCCGAGGTCGTTCATCAGGGCCTCGACCCGCGCGTCGAGCAGGCTCTCGAGGGCCTCGGGCGTCTTCCGCAGGTTCGGCAAGCCGCGGCGGGCGGCCTCTTCGACCCAGGCGTCGCTGTAGTTGTTGCCCTCGAAGCGGATCGGCGCGCTCTGGCGCAGGGCCTCGGCGACGGCGGCCCGCAGGTCGCCGGTCTTCTGGATCAGGGCCCGCAGCGCGCGGATGCCGTCGGTCACCGCCACGTTCACGCAGGTGGTGGGCCAGGACACGCTCATGTGCGAGCCGCAGGCGCGGAACTCGAACTTGTTGCCGGTGAACGCGAAGGGGCTCGTGCGGTTCCGGTCGGTGCTGTCCTTGGCGAGGTCGGGGATGCCGCTCACGCCGATCTCGATGACCGCCCGGGCGGCCGCGGCGCTCGGGTCCCGGCCCTCGGCGATGGCCTCGCAGACCTGGGTGAGCTGCTCGCCCAAGAAGACGCTGATGATGGCCGGCGGGGCCTCGTTGGCGCCGAGGCGGAAGTCGTTGCCGTGGCTCGCGATGCTGGCCCGCAGCAGGGCGGCGTTCCGGTGCACGCCGAGGACGGTCGCGGCCAAGAAGGCCAAGAACCGGTCGTTGTGGGCGGGATCGCGGGTGGGCTCGAGCAGGTTGTCGCCGCCGTCGGTCTGCATCGACCAGTTGATGTGCTTGCCGGAGCCATTGACGCCAGCGAAGGGCTTCTCGTGGAGCAGGCAGGCGAAGTCGTGGCGCTCGGCCACCCGGCGCATCAGCTCCATCACGAGCTGGTTGTGATCGGCCGCCACGTTGGCCTCGCGGTAGAGGACCGCGATCTCAAACTGGCAGGGCGCCACCTCGTTGTGGCGGGTCTTGGCCGGCACGCCGACCTTGTAGAGCTCGTGCTCCAGCTCGTGCATGAAGGCCTGCACGCGGCTGGGGATGGCGCCGAAGTAGTGGTCCTCCAGCATCTGCCCGCGGGGGGCCGGCGCGCCGAGGACCGACCGGCCGGCGATCACGAGATCGGGCCGCAGCGCGAGGTAGGCGCGATCGACCAGGAAGTACTCCTGCTCGGGCCCCGCCGTGACAATGACGCGCTTGACGTTGGTCTCGCCAAGGTCGTGGCAGAGCGCGGTGGCCTCGAGGCTCAGCGCGCGCATCGACCGGAGCAGCGGGGCCTTTTTGTCGAGGGCCGGGCCGGTGTAGGACACGAAGACGCTGGGGATGCACAGGGTCGAGCCCGACTCTCGCTCCATGATGAACATGGGGCTGGTCGAGTCCCAGGCGGTGTATCCGCGGGCCTCAAAGGTGGACCGCATGCCGCCGCTGGGGAAGGAGCTGGCGTCGGGCTCGGACTGGATGAGCTGGCCGCCGCTGAGCTTGCTGATCGGGCGCTCTTCGTCGAAGGTGAGGAAGGCGTCGTGCTTCTCGGCGGTCGAGCCCGTCATGGGCTGGAACCAGTGGCAGAAGTGGGTGACGCCGCGGGCGAGGCACCAGTCGTGCACGACGCTGGCGATGCGGGCCGCGAGATCGGCCTCCAGCGGGGCGCTCTCAGCGATGGTGGCCTCGAAGCGCCGGAAGACGTCCGAGGGCAAGTGGGCCCGCATCTGCTCCAGGCCGAACACGTTGGCGCCGAAGGTCTCGCGCACGGAGAGGGGGCGGCCCTCCCGATCGAGGGGGCGCGCGAAGACGCGAACCGCGCGCTCGCTGGCCGTGCTCACGGCGGTGAACCGAGGGGTGCTGGCTGACATGAGGC
>CANHON010000372.1 GCA_947462115.1 Deltaproteobacteria bacterium
CCTACCTCTTCTCGGGCAGCGACCTGTCTGTCGGGATTCGCGCCGGCGTCGTCATGTTCGCCGACGACGCCCTCCGTACATACACGGGGCTCGCCGCTGGCAGCCCCGCCGTGCACGTGTCGGCGGGCGGCGACCTCGATGGCGACGGCTACGGCGAGGCCCTGCTCAGCACCATCGGCTACGACCTCCTCGACGGCGGCACCACCTACGCCGACGCCGGCGCCGTGTGGGTGGTCGCGGGCGACGGCCGCAGCTCCCCCGCCACCCTCGCCATCGACGCCGCGGCGGCGCTGCGCATCACCGGCAGCATCGCCCTGGAGCAGATCAACCTCGGGCAGGCCGTGGGCGACCTCAACGGCGACGGCCACCCCGAGCTCGCCGTGCACGCCGAGGGCACCGCCGTGCACGTCTTCTATGGGCCCTTCGACCTCAGCGCGCCGAGCCGCCTCGCGGCAAACGCCGCCGACCTCACCCTGCTGAGCGCCGCCGGCGGCAACCTCCGGCTCGGCCGCGGCGCCGGCGACCTCAACGGCGACGGCCGCGACGATCTGTGCTTCACCGAAGCCGCCTTCGGCGGCAGCGCCGCCGTGCTGCGGGTGCTCTACGGCCGCTGAGCGCCCAATCCAACCACCAACGTTCACCCTCCAGAGGAGCGCTCCATGCTGCATCGACAGGTCAAATCAACGTCCATCACGTCCATCACGTCCATCACGTCCATCGGTGCGCTGGCCGCGCTGCTCGCTGGGTGCATCCCGCCCGCCAGCGAGGGCACCAAGGCCGACGGCGAAGCCCAAGACAGCGCCAACACCGGCGGAGAGGGCACGGCGGACGGTAGTGCGGACGGCACCGCAGACGGCACCGCGGACGGCACGGCAGACGGCACCGCGGACGGCACCGCGGACGGCACCGCGGATGGCACCGCGGATGGCACCGCGGATGGCACCGCAGATGGCGGTGGTGGAGCGGATGGGACGGCCGACGGCGGGGGAGAAGGCGGCGCAGACGGCGGCGGACCGCCCGACCCCGCGGCGGGCCGGCCGGCGCAGTTCGTGGACACCGCGTCCGGGATCGAGTTCAAGCTCATCCCCGCAGGAGACTTCGAAATCGGCTGCACCCCCGGTCAGTCGGACTGCCGAAGCAACGAGCTCCCCGTGATGCCCGTCACCATCACCCGGGACTATTACATCGGCGGAACCGAAGTCACCCAAGAACAGTTCGAGCTGATGATGGGCTACAACCCATCCTACTTCGGCGGCTGTCCAACCTGCCCGGTGGAGTCCATCACCTGGCACGAGGCCGCCCAGCTCGCCAATGCGCTGTCGGTCGCCGCTGGCCTCGCCGAGTGCTACGCCTGCAGCGGCCGCGAAGAGGGCGCCCGATGCACGGCGGTGGACGACCTCCCCGCCTGCGCCGGCTACCGGATGCCCACGGCAGCCGAATGGGAAGGCGCGGCAAGGTGCGGCGAAGACCTGCTTTACGCGGGGAGCGACGACCCCGACCTCGTGGCTTGGTACCTTGACAACGCTGGATCGTCGACCCAGCCGGTCGCCAGGTTGGGCTCCAACGTTTGCCGGCTGGCCGACATGTCGGGCAATGTGACCGAGTGGGTCCACGACTGGCGCGACGATGGCTACTACGTCTCGACCGGCCGAATCGACCCGACAGGGCCGAGCACTGGCGAATACCGCGAGTGTCGAGGCGGCGACTGGAGCAAGGAACCGGACCGGGTTCGTGTCGCCCACAGAGACCGGGGACTGGCCGAGTTCAGCAACAACGAGCTCGGCATCCGCCTCGCCCGCACCGCCCCCTAATCACCCCACCGAAGCCCCACGCCCCGCCAGTCCCCCGAGGCTCCCATGATCCCGCCCTGCTCCACCTCAACGCCATTGACGCCATCCTCGGCCACTGCCACCCCGCGCAGCCCGAGCCGCCTGCTCCTGCTCGCCGCCCTGCTCGCCGGCTGCCCCGCGCCGGCAGACAACAGCAAGGATGACAGCGACGACCAAGGCAGCGCCGACGGCGGCGATGACGCGGGGGACGGCGCAAGCGACGGGGCGGCAGACGGCAGCGCCGACGGCTCCGGCGACGGCGTCGCACCAAACCAAGCGCCCTCCACCCCAACCATCGCCTTCGCGACGACGGACCCCGTCACCACCGACGACCTCTGGGTGCAAATCGTCACCGAGGCCATCGACCCTGACGGCGCCCCCATCACCTACCAATACCGGTGGACCCAAAACGGCGCCCCACGCGCTGATCTCACTGGCGAGGTCGTGCCCGACGCCGAGACCAGCCGCGACGAGGTCTGGGAGGTCGAGGTCATCGCCACCGACGGCACCGACGCGGCCCCCGGCGTGCGCGCCGCCCTGACGGTGCAAAACAGCGCGCCCACATTGGCCCCGGTGAGCCTCAGCCCCGAGGCGCCCCTCACCGACGACACCCTCACCGTCAGCGCCGCGGGCAGCGACGCCGACGGCGACACGCTCAGCTACAGCTACGCATGGACGGTGAACGGTAGGCCCGCCGGAGACGACGCGCCCACCTTGAGCGGCGCCGCGCACTTCTCGAAGGGCGATGTGGTGCAGGTCTTGGCCACGCCGCACGACGGCGCGGTGAGCGGAACGGGCGCACTCAGCAGCGTCCTCACCATCCAAAATAGCGCGCCAGTCGCCCCGACGGTGTCGGTCAGCCCGGCCACACCCCGGGCGGGCCGCGGGCTCGAGTGCGCGGCCACCACGACCGACGCCGACGCCGACCCGCTCAGCTACAGCTACAGCTGGACGGTCGACGGCGTGCCCTACCCCAGCTCGAGCGCGAGCGTCCCCATGGGCGAGACCCTGCCCGGCGAGGTGTGGCGCTGCTCGGTGCGCGCCTTCGACGGAACCAGCTACAGCAGCACCACCAGCCGCAGCCTGACCGTGGGCGCGACCAGCTGCAGCGACGGAGCGGTGTCGCTGACGGCCTCGGGGATCGAGTTCGTGACGGTGTGCGGGCAGACGTTTGATATGGGGTGCACGCCGGGGCAGTCGAGCTGTGAGGCGGATGAGTCGCCGGTGCGGACGACGACGCTGACGCGGGACTTCTACCTGAGCCGCACCGAGGTGACGCAGGGGCAGTTCTTGGCGTTGATGGGCTACAACCCGTCGGTAGTCCCGAGCTGCGGCGCATCGTGCCCGGCTGAGTTCGTGACCTGGCACGAGTCAGCGGCGTTCGCGAACGCGCTGTCGTCGGCTGCGGGCTTGCCATCGTGCTACAGCTGCACGGGCAGCGGCAGTACGGTGAGCTGCACCGGCCCCTCAGACCCGTATGCGTGCACGGGATACCGGCTTCCGACCGAGGCAGAGTGGGAGGGAGCGGCACGTTGCAGCGAAGACCTATTGTACGCGGGCAGCGACGAGATTGACGATATCGCGTGGCACGGCGGCAACAGCGGTTCCACACCCCATGCAGTTGGCGGGCTACAGGCCAACACATGCGGCCTGTCTGACATGAGCGGGAACGTATGGGAGTGGGTGAACGACTGGTATACGTCGGGCGCCTATGTTGGCGGCGTGGCGACCGACCCAAGCGGCACTGCGTCTGGGGCCAACCGCGTCCTCCGGGGGGGCGGCTGGAGCAGCGACCCGCAGAACACGCGGGTCGCCGTCCGCGTCGACGACGCCCCTGGCGGCCGCCTCGGCAACCGCGGCATTCGCCTCGCCCGCACCGCCCCCTAGTCCCGCCACCGAAGCCCCACGCCCCTCCACTCCCCCGAGGCTCCGATGAACCCTTCCTGCTCCACATTGACGCCATTGACGCCATCCTCGGGTATCGCCACACCGCTCAGCCCGAGCCGCCTGCTCCTGCTCGCCGCCCTGCTCGCCGGCTGCCCCGCGCCCGCCGACAACGGCAAGCCGGCCGACACCGACACGGGCACCGAGCCCGCCGCCGAGGGCAGCACCGCCGGCGACTGCGCCGACGGCATCGACAACGACCAAGACGGCCTCACCGACTGCGCCGACGAGGGCTGCGCCAGCTCCGCCGACTGCGACGACCCCACCGTCGACGCCGACGGCGACGGCGTCCCCGCCGACCAAGACTGCGACGACGCCGATCCCGCCAGCACCGCCATCGCCGACGATGGCGACTGCGACGGCGCCTTGACCGCCGACGACTGCGACGACGCCAACGCCGCGAGCACCATCCGCGCTGAAGATGGCGACTGCGACGGCGCGTTGACCGCCGACGACTGCGACGACAGCGACCCAGCCAGCACCGCGCGCGCTGAGGATGGCGACTGCGACGCTGTCCTCACCGCCGACGACTGCGACGACGGCGACCCGGCCAGCACCGCGCGCGCAGAGGATGGCGACTGCGACGCTGTCCTCACCGCCGACGACTGCGACGACGGCGACCCAGCCAGCACCGTGCGCGCCGAAGATGGCGACTGCGACGCTGTCCTCACCGCCGATGACTGCGACGACGGCGACCCCGCGATCGGCCTCGCCGACGTTGACGACCCCGACTGCGACGGCGTGCCCACCCACTTCGGCGGCGGCGACATGATCCGCATCGCGGCGGGCACCTACGACATCGGCTGCACGCCCGGCCAGTCGCTGTGCCCGCCCGATGACGCGCCCGTCATGCCCGTGACCCTGACCCGCGACTTCTACATCAGCGTGACCGAGTCAACCAAGCGCAGTACCAGGCGGTCATGGGCTTCAACCCCTCGGGCTTCAACTACTACGGCAC
>CANHON010000373.1 GCA_947462115.1 Deltaproteobacteria bacterium
CCTAGTCCTGCGCCCCCGCCTCCGACGGTCGCTGCTGGCCGTCGGCGCCGCCCTGGGGGGCCTCGTGCTGGTCCAGGCGCGCTGGGCGCCCTTGCCCTTGCCCTGGGCCGCAGACCCGACCGTAGAGCAGCGTGGCTGGCCCCAAGTGGCGCAGCGCCTGCAGGCCGAGCTCCAGGCCTCCCCGCCGGGCGCCTTCGTGGCCACCACCCGGTACCAGCTCGCCGCGCAGGTGGCCTGGGCGCTCGGGCCCGAGGTGCCGCTGCGCCGCCTCGGGGGCCGACCGGATCAGCTCGACCTGTGGCGGGACGACGGGCCGCTGGAGGGCCAGAGCGCCGTGCTGCTCTGCAATGACCAGTACCGCTGCACGCCCGAGCCTGCGCGCTGGGCGGCGGGCTGTGTGGCCCTGCCGGATGAGGTGGTGCGGGACGCGGCGGGGGCGCCGGTGCGGCGCTTCACCTTGTGGCGCTGCGGGGGCTTCATCGCCGAAGACCCAGGGTAGAAGCTCAATATACAGAACCGTCGGCTGACTCACCGTGCAATTCAGATCCGTCTGTAGTCCGCCGAGCGCCGGGCGGAACCTCAAACAGATCTGTAGATTGCCTTGGGCAGGCCAAAAAGAGCACAGCCCCCGGGGGAGACCCCGGAGGCTGCGGAGCGGCTGGGCGGCTGCTTAGCCGAGAACGTTCTTGAGCGCGTCCACCATGTCGGTGCGCTCCCAGGTGAAGCCCTGGTCCTCGCGGCCGAAGTGGCCGTAGGCGGCGGTGCGGCGGTAGATCGGGCGCTTGAGCTCGAGGTGCCGGATGAGGCCCGCCGGCTTGACCGGGAAGATGGCCCGGACCGCAGCGGCCAGCTTCTCGTCGCTGACCTCACCGGTGCCGTAGGTGTCGACCATCACGCTGACCGGCTCCGCCACGCCGATGGCGTAGGCGAGCTGCACCAGGGCGCGCTTGGCATAGCCCGCCGCCACGATGTTCTTGGCGATGTAGCGGCCGAGGTAGGCGGCCGAGCGGTCCACCTTGGAGGGGTCCTTGCCGGAGAAGGCGCCGCCGCCGTGGGCGCCGTGCCCGCCGTAGGTATCGACGATGATCTTCCGGCCGGTGAGCCCGCAGTCGCCCATCGGGCCGCCGACCACGAAGCGGCCGGTGGGGTTCACGTGGATGATGGTGTCGTCGTCGAGCAGGCCCGCCGGGATGTTCGGCTTGATGATCTTGGCGATCATCTCAGCGCGGATCTGCTCCAGCGTGACGTCTTCGCTGTGCTGGGTGGAGATGACGACGGTGTGGACGCGGTGCGGCTTGCCGTCCTTGTACTCGACCGTGACCTGGCTTTTGGCGTCGGGGCGGGCCCAGGCCATGTCGTCGGTGTGCTTGCGGAGGTGGGTGAGCTTCTCCAGCAGCAGGTGCGAGAAGGCAATGCTCATCGGCATCAACGACGGGGTCTCGTCGCAGGCGTAGCCGAACATCATGCCCTGGTCGCCGGCGCCCTGCTCGGCGTGGAGGCCCTGGCCCTCGGTGACGCCCTGGCTGATGTCCGGGCTCTGCTGCTCCACCGCGACCATGATGGCGCAGGTGTTGCCGTCGAAGCCCTTGTGGCTGTGGTCGTAGCCGATGTCGGTGACCACGTTGCGGACGATGGTCGGGTAGTCCACCTTGCCGCTGCTCGTGATCTCGCCGGCCACGACGATGATGCCGGTCTTGGCGAGGGTCTCGCAGGCGACCCGGGAGTGCGGGTCCAGGGCGAGGTGGGCGTCCAGGATCGCGTCGGAGATCTGGTCGCACATCTTGTCGGGGTGGCCCTCAGAGACGCTCTCCGACGTGAACAAGTAGTCCTTGGCAGCCATGAAGGCGCTCCTCTGTGGGCTCGCGGGGATGCACGGGCCGCGCGGTGTTGCAGTGAGCCGCGCACCTCAAGGGAGGCGGCGGACAAGGTGACGGAGGTCTACAGAAAGCTCGGCGTGAAGTCAAGCCGACCCACCCCAGCACGGGGCAGCGCAGCGATGCGCAAAGCCGGCCCTGCAGGGCTGGCTGGCGCCACACTTGAGCCATATCTCTCTATCCGCATGAAGGGAAGTGGCAGCCGACGCGCCGCTCCCCCTGCGGATCGCGGCTGATTACAGCGGCGAACCATCCGGCCGTTGACCGGACCCGCCGCAGGTGGACTTTCCTGCCTTGGCCAAGGTCTCGACGGCCTTGAGGGTGTCCTCGACCGCGCCGGCGCTGAACCGGCTGGCGGGCCCGGCGGGGATGCTCCCGCCCGGATCACTCCACACGTAGTACTGCACAAAGGTTCGGGTGGGGCTCAGCGCCACCATCGTCCACGAGCCCTTGGTCCAGGCGATGGCGACGCCGTCCCCCTTGAGCGCCGGATCCACCGCGTCGAGCAGCGCCTGGTTCTTGTGCTCGTCCTGGAAGCCGAGCTCCCAGACCTTGCCCCCGGTGGCGGTGTAGAGCGCGCTGTTGAACTTGATGCGGGTGACCCACCAGCGGTCATCGATGACCGGTAGATCAATGTATTGGAAGATCACATGGTTGTTGGCGCAGCGCTTGCCTTGGACCTTCTTGCTCGCGGCCAGCGGCATGGTCCCGGCGTGGTGATCGGCGTCCACCACGGCCGCCCACAGCTTCTCGATGGGCAGGTTGACCACCGAGAGCCCGTAGCCCTTCGCCGCGGGCTCGCCGTCCACGATCTCGATGCCCTTGACCTTCTCGCCGGCCAGCGCCCGCTGCACCTGCGCGGCGGTGACCTTGGGCGCGCTCTTCACCATGCGCTGCGGGTCGGCGGCGCTGAGGGTGGCCATCAGGTCGCTGCCCTCGTCGGCGAAGGCCGGAGCGGCGCGGCCGAGACCGACCAGGCTGCAGACGAGGAGGGCGCCAGCCCAACGGGCGAGCGCCGGGCGGATCGTGGCGGGGAGGTCGGTTTTCATGGGGCTTCGCTCCGGCGCGGGCGAGGGGCCGCGCGCGCCCAAAGATGACCCCCGACCCGCGACCCCGCCACCCCAGAGAGGGCGCCAGCCGCGCGCCGGGCCCACCGCCGGCCACGCCGCCGAAGCCGCCAATCCGCTCGTCGAGACCAGCGCCGAGGTCATTCTTCTCGTGCAGGTCCGGCTTCCGGTACCTTGCCCCGAGCGGCCCGCCTGTGCGAGCATCGGTGCACCAAACGGCTCAAAAACACCCAGATCCGCGGGCAGCACGCGGCGATGCGAGGAGGCCAGCGTGGCTATCGATGAGGCCGCCGCCGCTGCGCAGCACGCGCGGCTCCGATGGGTCGGCGCCCCCTTGCTGCTGTCGGGGGCCCTGCTCGCCTTCGTCGCGCTCACCTCGAGTTTTGGAGGCGGCGGCACCGGCTTGGTGCTCGCCGCGGTCGGCGCCACGCTCTCGGGCTTGGCCAGCTTTGGCGTCAACCACGACACCGCCATGGCCTTCGCCATGCGCGCCGCGCCCGACCGCCTGCCCGCCGCGCTCGCCGAAGAGGCCAACGCCGAGCGGGAGCGGCTGCGCAAGGGGGCGCCGGCGCTGCGCCCCAACCGCGCCGCGGCCCTGCTGGTCCCGCTCATCTGCATCGGCCTGCAGGCCTTTTTGACCTGGCGGCTGTTCGGTGCCTGAGCCCCTCCTGCCCACCCGGCCCATCGGGCTGGCCGCACCGCTGGCCTACGTCGGCGACGACGAGCAGCTGCACGTGGTCGGGCCGGGCGCCGCCACGACCCGCCCGGTCACCTTCCCGGTGGCGGCGGGGCGGCTGTGGGGCGGCGGCGCGCCGGGCGCCTCGACCTGGCCGGTCTGGTCCCCCGATCAGCGCTGGCTGGCGTGTTTTCAGAGCGAGGGTCCGGCGGGGGAGACGCCCACGCAGGTCGCGGTCAGCGCAGTCGATGGCGTCGAGGAGCGGGTTTTGCTCCGGCTGGAGCGCACGCTGCCGGTGCACCTCCAGTGGAGCCCCGACGGCCAGCACCTCGCCCTGCTCGTGCAGTTCGAGGACGTGCTCCAGCTCTGGACCTGCCCGCTCGCCGGGGGGCGGCCTCGGCTCATTGACGAGGGTGCTCCCTTGTTTTTCGGGTGGAGAGGCGGCGGCGCGCAGCTCTTCGTCCACACCGGCAGCCCCACCGGCGGCCCCGGGCGCCTGGGCCTCCGGGCCGTCGGTCCCACCGGCGAAGATGACCCGATGGACGATGTTCCGGGCTCCTTCACCTCGCCGCACGCGGCCGGGCGCTGGCTGTTCTACGCGCGCAGCTCGGCGGGCGGCTCGGAGCTGGTCGCCCGGGAGGGCCCGCGGGGCGAGGCGCGGGTGCTCATGGAGAGCGAAGGCCTGCTCGCCTTTTTGCCAGACGCGACGGGGTCCCAGGTCGCGGTCAGCGCCGGCGCCGCTTCGGGGGAGCGCTTCGATGGCCTGCACGTGATTGACGTGATGACGGGCCAAGCGCGCAAGGTGGCGAGCGGTCCGCTGGTGGCCTTCACCTGGCGGCCGACCGGCGGGCTCGTGCTCTGTCGCCCGGCCGGCGGGCGGGGTGGGCTGCGGTGGACCCGGCTCGATCTCGGAGAGGGCGGGGCGGTCCCCGTCGAGCGCCGCCTCGCGCTGATGCGCCCGACCCGCGACCAGCTGTTTCAGCTGCGGTTCTTCGAGCAATTCATGCTGAGCCACCCGCCGATCTCCCCGGACGGGGCGCAGCTCGTGTGGGCGAGCTACCCGACGGATCCCACCGATCCGCGCGCCGGGGA
>CANHON010000374.1 GCA_947462115.1 Deltaproteobacteria bacterium
CGCGCCGAGGCCGCCGCGCTGCTGCTCCGCCTCGAGGGCCGCCTGCAGGCCGAGCGCGAGCTCCAGGTGGAGCAGGAGGCCGCCGCCCACCGCCTGGCCCACGCCGAGGCCCGGGCCGAGGCCGCCGCCGCCCGGGAGGCCGAGCTCAGCGCACAGCAGGCCGATCTGCTCGGGCAGCTCGCCGCGGTCCAGGCCGCCGCGGGCGCCGACGCCGGCCGGGCGCTGGCCGTCGCGGGGGAGGCCGAGGCCCTGCGCGCCACCACCCTCGCCCTCCAAGCCCAGCTCCGCGAGGCCGAGGGCGAGGCCGCCGCCGCCGCCGCCGAAGGCGAGGCCGCCCGGGCCGCCCAGATCGAGGCCCTGCGCGCCGTCGAGAACGCCGAGCTTGAGGCCAATCAGGTGCGTGAGGCCATGGCCGCCGCCCGCGCCGCCCTCGCCGCCGCTGAGGCCCGCCAGGAGGCGCTCGAGGGCGGCTTGGAGGAGGCCCGCGCCGAGGCCCGCGCCGCCCGCGACCGCGCCCGCCTGCTCGAGCTTCAGGCCCAGGCCAGCGAGGCCGAGCTCGACGAGCTGCGCGGCGGGGCCGGCGACCGCAGCGAGCTGCACGCCCTGCGCGCCGAGCTCGAGGCCCAGCTCGCCCGGCTGCGCGACGAGAACGGTGAGCTGGTCAACCAGCTCGGCGCGGCCTCGGCCCACCAGACCGGCGCCGAGTCCCGCCTAGCCGACACCCAGACCGCCCTAGAGCGCGAGCGCGCCGTGCTCGAGGCCGCCCGCCAGGCCACCGACGCCGCCCGCCGCGAAGCCGAGCGCGCGCTCGCCGCCCGCACCCAGAGCCGGGCCGACCGCGACGCCGCCCGCGCCGCCGCCGACGCCCTGCGCGCCGAGCTCGAGATGGCCCGCCAGCGCGTCAAAGACTTCGAGCACGAGCGCCATGTCTCGCTGTCGGCCGTGCGCGCCGCCCGCGAAGAGGTGCGCCAGGCCCGCAGCCGCATCAGCCTGCTCGAGGGCTCGCTAGAGGAGGCGCAGGCCGAGGCCGACGCCGCCCGCAACCAGCAGCTCCGCGACGTCACCTGGTTCATGCAGACCTTGCGGGAGATCCGCGGCGGGGCCGGCGTCGACTCGGTGCTGGCCGAGCTCGCCGCCAACTCCAACGCCGGCTGAGCGCGATGGCCGCGCCCGACCCGACCGCCGCGGCCGCGCCCAGCCTGCGGGCCCAGCTCGCCGCCGCGCACCCCCCGGTGTCGATGGCGACGGCCACCACCCGCCTCATCCAGGCCTTGCGGGCCCTGCGACGGGCAGGCGCGCCCCGCTCGCCCTTCGAGGGTCGGGCGGCCTTGGACCGGGCCTTGGCCGACCCGCCGGCGCCGGGCTTGGACGCCGAGGGCCTAGAGGCCCTCAAGGCGCTGTTCGCGCGCCTGGTGCACGAAAACGACGACCAGCTCGCCCTCCCCATCACCGAGGCCCTCGGCGGGGCCGCCACCCATGCCCGCACCGCCCCGGTGGCCCTGCAGCTCCGGCGCGCCCCGCCCGCCGCCACCGCCGCGCTCATCGAGGCCCTGCTGGGCGCCCGGCTCGACCCGCCGCCGCCCGGGCCCACCCCCGCTGGATCGGGCCCGGGCGCGGCGAAGGCCCCGTCGCTGACGCTGATCCCCGCCTTCGGTGCGCCGCTCGACGGGGACTGCCCCCCGGTGGCGACCCTGTCGCCGGCGGCCGCCGCCGAGGCCCTCCACCGCCTGCAGGGCCAGCGCCTCGGCGGGGAGGCCCTGCACCTCCAGGCCGCGCTGCTGCCGGGGGAGCGCCTGCCCGCCGTGCCCCGCGAGGCCCGCCACGACCGCGGCCGGTGGGCCCGGGGCGGCCCCTGGCTGCGCGCCGAGGACGAGGTGGGCCGCCGCAGCCTCACGCCCGAGGCCATCGCCCGCCGCCAAGCCGCTTGGGCCGCCGCCGCGCTGGGCCCCGGGGGCCGGCTCATCGACGCCTTCTGCGGCCTCGGGGGCAGCGCCGTCGCCTTCGCCGAGGCCGGGCTGCGGGTGCGGGCCTGCGAGCGCGACCCCGTCCGGGCCGCCGGCGCCGCCGCCAACCTCGCCGCCCGAGGGCTCAGCGGGCAGGCCAAGCTCATCGAAGGCGACGCCGAGCGCGTTGTCCTCGACCTCTGCCAGCGGGCCGGCGACCGGGCCCTGCTGTTCGTGGACCCGCCCTGGGAGCCGGAGGAGGACGGCCGGGCGACCGACTTCTCGGCCCTGTTCGCCGCCACCCCGGCGGTGGCCGCGCTGGTCGCCCGCTTGCCGATGGTCATGCTGAAGCTGCCCCGGGCCTTCGATCTGCGCAGCCTGCCGCCCGGGGCCTGGCGGGTGGCCTACGAGCTCGGCGCGCCCGAGACCGGCGACGCCCAGGTGGTCCGCATGCTCACGGTCGCCCGCGGCCTGCCCGAGGCGCCCCCGGCCGCGCGGGCCCCCCGCTGGATCGATTAGGCTGCCCTGCGGCCCAGCCTCAGCGGCGAGACCGCCGGAGAACCCATGCGCGCGCCGCTCCGCCTCCTCCCCGCCCTGCTGCTGAGCTTCAGCGCCGCCGCCCAGGCCGGCAGCCGCCTCGTCGTGCAGATGACCGAGGGCACCCGCGTGTACATCGACGGCGTGCTGGTGGTCAACAACGGCACCGGGCGGGCGGTCATCAACCAGCTGCCCGCGGGCGCCCACCGGGTCGAGGTGCACAGCGACAAGGGCGCGCTGCTCGGCAGCCACACGCTCCAGGTGCAGGACGGCGTCGAGGTGCAGCTCCGCGTGGCCCCCGACGGGGCGCTCAGCAGCGACGGCGCCGCGGTCCGGGCCGCGCCCAAGCTCCCGGCCACGCCGCCCCCCGGTGGCCCCGGTCCCCAGCCAGGCCCGCAGGTGAACCCCCAGAACAACGCGCCAGTGGGCGCATCCGGTGAGTCCGCCCCGCCGCGGGGGGCCGGTCAGAGCGTGGCCCAAGACGCGGTGGTGCAGTCCAACGCCAACGACCAGCCCGAGACGCCCGGCAGCTTCGACCTCAACGAGGGCAGCGCCGGCGGGGCCTCCACCGGCCAGAGCAGCGCCAGCCGCGACTGGAGCGCCGCCACCACCACCGCCTCCCGCCTCGCGGGCTCGGGCGTGGGCGCGGCGGTCATCCCCATCCCGGGCGTGGGCAGCGCGGTCGGCGGCGCGGTGGGCGGGGTCGTCGCCCCGCGGGTGGTCAACGGCGCGGCCAACGTGGTCCGCAACGCCGAGGCCGGCGGCCTCAACGACTACCGCCGGGCGGAGTTCCGCCAGGGCCGGCCGGTCCCGCCCAAGGCCGTCACCGGCACGCTGGTCTTCCAGGGCGCCGAGCCCATGCTGGTCTTCCTAGAGGGCTTCCTCATCGGCACCACCACGCCCGAGCGCCCGGTGTCCAAGACCAAGCTTGAGATCGGCCGGCACGCCCTCGAGCTGCGAGACCCAAGCGGCGTGAACGTGCTGTACCGGGGCGTTGTCGTCGTCGAGAAAGACCAGACCCTCACCCTCGCCTGGGGCCCGGGCGAGCCGCCGCACGCCTTGGAGCGAAGCTGGAACTGGTCTCCCCGCTGAGCCGGCCGGCCCCCGCCGACGGGCCGCCGCCCGCGCCGCCGACCGCAGCTCCCCCGCCGCGCCCGGCCGCCCCTCGCCCGTGGCTGAGCGGGGTCCTCGTCGTGATCGCCTTCGCTGTGCTGATCGTCGGCCGGAGGGTCTCCAGCCCGCCCCTCGCCCTGGTGGGCCTGCTCTCGGTGCTCCCGGCCCTCTGGCTCGGGCTGACGGCCCTGCTCGGCCTCGGCGCCCTGCTGCGCCCGCACCGCCGGCGCGCCGCCCCCGTGGCCCTGCTCGCCCTCACCTTCGGCCTCGTCTGGGGCATCCCCTGGACGCCGCACCGCGAGCCGGTGGCCGCGCCCATCCGGCTGATGGCCTACAACGTCCAGCGCCTCGCCTTCGAAGACAGCGATGACGGCGCTGCCCTCGCCTGCGTGACCCGCGCCGTGCGCGCAGCCGACCCCGAGGTGCTCGTGCTCACCGAGCTCAGCGCCCGCGACGCCGAGCGCCTGTCCGCCGCCTTGGACTTCGACTGCCTGCAGGCCGACTACACCGGCAGCGGCGACGCCCGGCACGGGGGCTTGGGGGTCTGCATCGACCGCCGGCGCTGGGTCTTCGCCCGCCGGGCCGCCCGCCGCTTCACCGATGAGCGCGCTTGGTACTACCTTTTCACCGAGGTCGTCGAGCGCACCGCCCCCGCCGAGGGCCCCGCCCAGAGCCAAGGCGGCCTCGCGGGCCCCGAAGCCCCCGATGGCTGGGGCGACCCCCCGGACATTGCGCCAGGTCAGCGTGTTTTCAACGTCTTGGCCAGCCACCTGCACCCCTACCGCTTGGACACCCGGCTGAGCCTCGACGCCTTGCTCGACCCCCGGCCCACCGCCGTCACCACCGCCCAGCGCCAGGAGGCCGCCGCCCTGCTGCGCCAAGTCGAGGGCCTGCGCGACCCGACCATCCTCGCCGGCGACTTCAACAGCGCCCGAGACACAGCCTTGCACCTCGGTCTTCGCCGGGTCATGCGCGATGCCCACGACGTGGCCGCCTGGGGCCCCGACTGGACGGTGCGCGCCGCCGGCCGCCTGCCCCTCAAGGTGGACTACATCTACGCCACCCCCGACATCGCCGTCGCTGACGCCAATGTCGGCGA
>CANHON010000375.1 GCA_947462115.1 Deltaproteobacteria bacterium
CCCCTACCGGAGGGCGCCCGAGGCCGGGTGCTTGTGCGGGGTGGAGCAGTCCGGTAGCTCGTCGGGCTCATAACCCGAAGGTCGTCGGTTCAAATCCGGCCCCCGCATCCATCTTGTTGATTGTCCCCGCGGTTCATCGTTGATGTCGCCCTTTATACCGGAGGGCGTCGGAGATGGGCTGCATGTGCGGGGTGGAGCAGTCCGGTAGCTCGTCGGGCTCATAACCCGAAGGTCGTCGGTTCAAATCCGGCCCCCGCATCCATTGTCTCCGAACCTTCCAGTTCGGGCCGATCCCCCGGCCGCTTCGTGCGGTCGGGGGTTTCGTGCATCTGGGCCTGGGGGGCGCGCGATCGACCTGGGCCCCCGCGGCGGGCTCAGCCGGTGGGCCCGCGCTCGGTGGGGCGGCTCCAGATGGCCGAGTCGGCCTCCGACCACACCGGGCGCGTCAGCGGGCCCTCCGTCGGCGTTCGCATGGCGCGCACGAGGCTCGCGCCCAGCGCCGACAGGGTGATCGGGCAGGCGCAGATCAGCGCCGCCATCAGCCGCGGCTCTAAGCCCGGCCCCCGCAGCGATGCCATCGCCAAGATCAGCCCGAGCGCGAGGTTGGCGCCGATCAAGAAGGAGAAGACCAGCGAGGCGGGCGCGACGACCTCGGTGAGGCGCGGGCGGCGGCGCCCGGGGATGGCGCTTGAGGGCCCGTTGGTGGGGGCAGGGATCGGCGGGGTGGGCGAGGGGGAGCGCAGCGCGGACATGGACACCTCCGCCGGGGACGGTGTGCACGGTCCGTGCCAGCGAAAGATCAAGGACCTGAGCCCCGGTCGCCCCTCCGGTTCGTCAGGTCCGTCAGGTTCGTCAGGTCCATCCGGTTCGTCAGGTTCGTCAGTTGGTCGGTCGGTCGGTCGGTTTGCTCGCCGCGCCGAGGGCCGACCGCGGTCGCCCGCCGCGTCGGTGCGGCCCGCGGGGGCGACCGCTGTGCTAGGGGGTCGGGCGCGCCCCGGCGGCGCGGCCAGCGGGAGGGGCGATGTCCGATTGGAGTGCGGAGCGCAGCGGGTTGGCCAGCCGACGCGCGGTGCTGCAGATGGGGGCCGCGCTCGCCGCGGTCGGCTGCGTCGGCGGTGAGGATGGCGCCAAGGACAGTGATCCCGAAGGTGACAGCGGCGCCGACGGTGGGGGAGACACCGGTGCCTCGCTGGAGCCCGCGCCCGAGCGCAGCCCCGAGCCCGCGCCCTGGGAGCCGCCCGGCGTGGTCGATGAGCGCACCTTCCCTTACGGCATTCAGACCGGGGACGCCCTCCCTGACGGTGTTGTCGTCAGCGTGCGCTCCTTTGGCGCACCCTTCTCCCTGACGCTGGTGCGGGCGGAGGGGGACGGCTGGGTCGAGGACCAGGTCTTCACCGACATCGGCCACGACGAGAACGGCGAGGTGGCGCAGGTGGTGCTCAGCGGGCTGCGCCCGGACACCGCCTACTCTGTGGCCATGCAGAGCGCGGGGGGCTTCTGGACCCGGCCGGGCCGCTTCCGCACCGCGCTCGCCGCCGACGGCTGGCGGATCCTTCGGCTGGGCGCCACGAGCTGCCTCGGCGGGAACGAGCCCTGGCGCGCCTTGTCGGTGGCGGCGACCGAGGCCCTCGACGCCTTTCTGCTGCTCGGCGACACCGTCTACGCCGATGGGTCCGTCGATCTGGAGGATTACCGGCTGTTTTGGAAGCAGGCAGCCCAGACGCGCGGGATGGTGGAGCTCAGCGCCAGCACCAGCCTCATCGCCACCTGGGACGACCACGAGGTGGACAACAACTGGTCGCCCGAGACCCTGCCCCCGGAGACCTTTCAGGACGCGCTGACCGCCTTCCGCGAGGCCCTGCCCCAGCGGCGCGGGCCGGGCGGCACCGGCGTGTGGCGCAGCTTCACCTGGGGCAAGACCCTCGAGATCTTCGTGCTCGACTGCCGCGGCGAGCGGGGCGAGGGCCGGTACATCTCCGAGGAGCAGCTCCAGTGGCTCCAGGACGGCTTGTCGGCCAGCGAGGCGCGGTTCAAGTTCATCATGAACAGCGTGCCCATCACCGATCTCTCGGCCATCTTCGGCGCGGCCGGCGCCTCGGATCGCTGGCAGGGCTACCCCGAGCAGCGCGAGCGGGTGCTCCGGCACATCGAAGACAACGCCATCGCCGGGGTGCTGTGGGTGACCGGGGACGTGCACTACCCCCAGGTCGGGCAGGTCGATCCGGTCGGGGGCACCGCCGCCCGCCAGGTCGAGGTCTTCACCGGGCCGGGCGGATCCTTCCTCAACGTCGCGGCCAGCCTGTTTGTTGGCGACCCCCAGTACTCCTGGGTGGGCTACGCCTGGAACTGGTGCCGCTTCACCCTCGATCCCGGCCTCGGAACCGTTTTGGTGCAGTTCGTCGGGGACGACGGCGGCCTGCTCTACGAGACCACGCTCCGCCTCTGAGGCGACGGGAGCCCACCGTGCCCTCCTCCCCGCCGGCCACGCGCAGCCGGCCGCCCGCGGCGCCTGACCGGGCCCCCCACCGCGCCTTGGAGGCCGAGCTCCGGCGGCTCACCGCCGCGGTGAAGCTTGGTCAGAAGCTGCTGCATGAGGTCAACCTCGACGAGGTGGACGGCGTCGTCTCCGCCCTCGGTCCGAGCCTGCCCCTCGAGGCCGGCCTCCGCGCGCTCGCCGAGGCGCTGCGCGCCGAAGCCTCCGCCTCCGCCTCCGCCTCCGCCTCCGCCTACGCCTCAGGCGCCGCACACGGGGACCCCCGCGCCCGCCTCGCCCACGGGCTGCGCGCCGCCTGCGCCGATGCCGGCCTGTCCATCCGGGTGGAGGGCCAGGCCCCCTTGCGGCTCCGGCTCGATCCGATCGTGGTGGACGTCGATCTCGACAAGAACGTCGCGGTGCTGCGCTTCGCGGAGCAGGAGCTCGGGCGCTGCCCGGCGCAGGCCGCGGCCATCCTCGGGGCCCGGGCGGCGGCGCTGCACGCGCTGGAGGGGCCCGGCTGGGACCCTGAGCATTGGCACCGGCAGCTCCGGGCGATCTGGTCGGAGCTCGGCGGCGGTTGGCAGGACCTCGTCGCCGCGCTGCCCCGGCTCTGCTTTCGGCTCCAGGGCCCGCACTTTCTCCACGATCCCCGCGCAGAGGCCTTTTTGCCCTACCCACGCGCCCGCTTCGCCTTCGACCTCAGCCGCCTGCGCCGCGACCGCGCCCTCACCGCCGACGGGCACCGGCTGTGCGTGGCGCCGGCCACGGGGGGCAGCCTGCGTGACAAGAATGACGTGCTGATGATTGAAGACGCCGACGGGCGGGCCCAGTGGCACCGCTCCTTCACCTTCGTGCCGGAGGAGGCGTCATGAGGCGGCCCCCCATGGATCGCGCGCTGGCCGTGCACATCCTCGCGCGCATGGGCGAGGCCGGGCAGCCGCCGGAGCGCGGGGTGGAGCTCGTGAACGTCGGCAACGAGCGGGTCCTGGAGGTGCTGGACGCCGAGTACCTGCGGCCCATCGCCGAGGAGGGGCGGGGCTCCTCCTTCAAGCTCGTCCAGGGCCACTATGGCGGTGGAAAGACCCACTTCTTGCTGTGCTTGCGCGAGCGGGCGTGGCGGCGCGGCCTCGCCGTGGCCATCGTCGGCTTGTCGCCCGAGGAGTGCCCGCTGGACGACCCGCTGAAGGTCTGGCTAGCGCTCGGGCGCGAGCTGAGCCTGGCGCCGCCCTCGCCGGGCGCGCCGCCAGTGCGGGGCATCGAGGCCTCCCTCGTGGTCTTGATCGAGCGGCTGGTGGACCGGGTGGGCGCGGCCGAGGCCCCGGCCGCCCTCGGGGCCCTGCTCCGGCGCCTCCCCTGCGAAGCGCCAGCGGTGCGGGCGGCGGTGTTGGCCTTCGGAGAGGCCGTCCTGCACGCTGATCCAGTGAAAGAGGAGCGGGCGGCGGCCTGGCTCCGGGGCGAAGAGCTGGGCGCGGCCGAGCTGCGGGCCCTGGGCGTCCGCGAGCTCCCGAGCCGCGCCACCGGCATGCGCTACCTGCGCGGCCTGTGTCAGGTGCTGGTGGCCCTCGGCGTGCCGGGCCTCGTGCTCGCCTTTGACGAGCTGGACCGCAACATCAGCCTGACGGAGCGCCGGCGGGCCGCGGTGGCCGACCAGCTCCGACAGCTCGTCGATCTGTGCGGGCGGGAGCAGCTCCCTGGCCTGCTGTGCGTTCACGCCGCGCCCCCGGAATTCATGCGCCTCGTGGTGCAGGAGTACCCCGCCCTTCAGCAGCGCTTGGAGGCGCCCCGGGCCCTGAGCGTCCGCAGCCCCCAGGCGCCGGTCATCGATCTGGAGCGCCTGGACCTGAGCCCGCGGGAGCTGCTGGTGCAGATCGGCCTCAAGCTGCTGCCGGTTTTTGAGGTGGCCCGCGGCGTCCGCCTCGACGCCGCGCTGCAAGAGGAGAACCTGCGCCTGCTCGCCGATGAGCTGCTGGCGGGCAGCTTTGAGCTCGCGCACCGCCGGGCCTTCGTCAAGGCGGCCATCGACCTGTTCTATGGGCAGGCCGGCCAAGAGGGCCTCGCCGACACCGACCACCTGCGGCGGCTGGCGGGCGAAGGCGGGCGCTTGGTGCTGCTGCCCGGCGCGCCCGATCCCCGCGATCCGCGCTGAGATGTGGAGCCCGGGCGATCGGGTCGAGCACCCCGCGCATGGCCCCGGCCGCGTGCTCCGGGTC
>CANHON010000376.1 GCA_947462115.1 Deltaproteobacteria bacterium
GCCGCGGCGGTGGAAGGGGCGGCTCATCACCTGGGCGGGCGAGGCCCCGGCGCTGAGCCTCGCGCTGATCACCGTGGTGGTGGTCGCCCTCGCCACGCGCTTCGCCGATCGGGCCACCGACTTCACCTATTTTCAGTTCTGAGGCGCGCCCAGGCGACGCCGCAGCCCAGCGGGCAGGCGCGGGCCGAAGCGGGCCCACAGCGCGGCGGCGTCGTCGGGGTGCAGCAGGGCCGGGTAGAGGGCCAGGGCGACCTCGCCGAGCGCGCCGACCTTCATCAAAACACCGATGCCGACGTGCATCAGGACGCCCGCGAGCAGCGTGGGGCCGCGCAGGCGCCGGCTGAACATCAGGGGCACGAAGCCAAGCTCAAAAGCGAGGGTGAACCAAGCCATCGGGCGGACGAGCGCCGGCTGTCCCGACAGGGCCGCGGCCAGGGCGCCCCCCGCGTGGTGGCGGTCGAGCAGGTCGTATTGGAGGGCCACGCCGTCCCACCACCGGGGCTCCTCCAGCGCCTTCATCAGGCCAGTCGACAGGTAGAGCGAGCCGAAAATAACGAGCAGCACGGCTCTTGGGAAGGTTGAGCGGGGGCGCTGCAGCAGGTCGGGCTGGTCGATGGGGGCGAGGAGCAGCACGAGGCTGGCCCAGACCGTGAAGCGCTCGGCCACCCGCACCAGCAGGCCGCCGCCGGCGATTAGGGCGAGGGTGCAGGCCAGCCACAGGAGCAGGCCGGGCTTGGCGGCGCGTCCGCCCCGCAGCAGCAGGCCGAGGCCCACGAGCCCTGCGAGCCACAACAAAGCCGCGGTCGGGGCGCCGAAGTGCACGGCCCCGCCGAGGTGCAGCGGGCCGCTGCCGAAGCTGATGTCCGGCGCGAAAAAGGCGTCCTGGAGGTTAACTGCGCGCCGGAGATGGGCGTGGAGCGCCGCGAGGGCGAACAGCCAGCGGCTCAGCAGCCAGCCCCCCGCGAAGGCCGGCGCGAAGGCTGGCGCAAAGGCTGGCGGGAAGGACGGGCCGGGGGCGCCGATCGGGCGCTCGGGCGCGCTCATCGGCAGGGCCAGGTGCCGAGCGCGGCGGTGGTGGCGCCCCGCTCGGGCTGATCGCGCTGGCCGAGGGTCTTTTGGAAGCGCCGGACCGAGAGCCGCACCGCGGGGGCCGCCACGCGGGCGCAGAGGGCGCGGGCGAGCGCGTCGCGGCGCCGCGGGTCGTCGTAGAAGTCGTCGCGGTCGTAGCCAGGGCCCTCATCGCGGTGGCTCGGGAACATCGCCGCCAGATCGATGGGCGTCCAGCCCGCGCCCGCCTGGGCCTCGGCGGTGAGGATGACGTGCTGGTCGCGAAGCTCCGTGAACATCCGCCAGCGGCCGAGCCACGTTAGGCTGGCGAGGCGGGGCGCGCCCGCCGGCTTCTCCGCGACGCCGAGGCTCGCGAGCGCGACGCGGTAGGACACCAAGAAGTACAGCGCGAGCGCCACCAAGCTCAGCCAGCGCAGCTCATCGCGGAGATCGGATCCCATGCTGCGCACTAACCCGGCGTCCTCCCCCTCGAGCGGCACCCCGAGCGGCGCCCCGAGCGGCGCGCCGCGCACCGCAGGGTCCCGGGGGCTGCTGCGCGGGATTGGCGGCCTGATGCTGATTTTCGCTGCGGCGGCGGGCTGCGGGGGAGGGGCGAAGGGCCGGCCCGCGGCGCCCAGGGCAGGGGACAGCGGGGCCCCGGTCGAGGGCGCGGACGGGGGCGCCGACAGCGCGGCGGCCTGGCCCGAGCCCGAGGCCTGCGCGGCCTCCGATCTCGTGGAGGTGGCCGCCTGGACCGAGGCCGAGCTCCCCCAGCGCCACCCGCTGAGCAAGACCATGCAGGGCGTGGGCATCGGCGATCTGGACGGCGATGGCTGGCTCGACGCCCTGGTCGCCTGGGGCGGCGGCAGCCTCGGCCTGCGCAACGACGGGACCGGCCTGCTGGCGATCGATCCGAGCATCACCGGCGTGGACGGCCCGCTGCCGCCGGCGGTCTCGGTGGCGGTGGCCGACCTCGACGGCGACGGCGATCTCGACGCGCTGCTCGGCATGTGGAAGGCCGACGTCCAGCTCCTGATCAACGACGGCCGCGGTGTCTTCGAGGTGAGCAGCGTGCCGGGTACGGCGGTGGACACGGTGAGCATCAGCCTCGGCGACGTCGATGGCGACGGCGATCTCGACGCCTACCTCTCCGCGGCCAGCAGCACGATGGTCTACGAGGACATCGCCGCTGGCCTGCAGGTGGGTGACACCAACCTCCTGCTCATCCAGGGCGACGACCACCGCTTCTCCGTGGCCACCGACCGCCTGCCGGAGGGCACCGGCCACGGCATGACCCTCCACAGCGCCTTCCTCGACGTGGACAGCGACGGCGACCTCGACCTCTACCTCGGGAACGACGCCGGGCCCTACATCCTCCCCAACCTGCTGCTGGTGAACGACGGCAGCGGCCGCTTCTCCCGGGACACCGGCTGCGGCTGCGAGCTGCCGATGTTGGCCATGGGCGTCGCGGTCGGGGATGCGGACCAAGATGGCCTGCCGGACGTCTATGTCACCGATGTCGGCCCGCCCCGCCTGCTGCTGAACCAAGGCGATGGGGGCTTCGCCGACCTCACGCCCGGCAGCGGCGCCGGCATCCCCGCCACCGAGACCAGCATGGTGAGCTGGGGCACCGCCTTCTTCGACCAAGACGGCGACCGGAATGACGACCTGGTCGTCACCTTCGGCCAGAGCGGCCAGAACTTCCACACCTCGGGCTTCGAGGGCACCGACGGTCCCTTCCAGCCCGATCAGCTCCTGCGCGGCCTCGGCGGCGGGCTGTTCGAGCGCCTCGCGGCCCCCGGTTTTCAGGACGGCAGCCGCACCCGCGCGGTGGGCGTGGGCGACTTCGACCGGGACGGTCGGCCTGATCTGCTCACGACTGGCAAGTACTTTGTGCGCCAGTGGCGCAGCGTCGGCGGCTGCGCGCCCGGCGCCACCCTGCAGCTCCAGGGCCGCGCGCCGATCGGGGCGACGGTGCGCACCACCATCGCCGGCGAAGATCGGGTGCAGTGGCTGTTCCCCTCGACCTCGGGCTCCTCGAGCGCCCAGGAGGTCTACGTGGGTTTTGGGGGCTACCCGGCGGCGGAGCGCGTTCAGATCGCCGCGCCTGGGGGCTTCTCCGCCGAGCTGCTCGACGTTGCGGCCGGCAGCGTGATCCGCCTGGAGCTCGATGCGCCCGCCGGCGGCTGAGGCGGCGGCCCTGCCCCGGTCTACTTGGGCGCTCGGCCTGACGATCGGCTGCATCGCGCTGTTTTCGGCGATAGTCCTGGCCCAGACCGCCGTCGATCGGGCGGCCTTGCGGGCGGAGGCCGCCGGCCCCGCGGGCGAGGTGCCGCCCCCCGAGACCGGCCACCTGCGGCGCCACAAGCGGGGCGGGCGGTGAGGGGGCCGGCGATCGGCGCCTACGACGCCCGGCTGATGCGCGTGCTGGCGGGCATCTTCGGCTTGCTCGGCCTCGCGCACCTGCTGAGCGGGGCGGCGGGGCTCAAGCACCTCGGGCCGGTGCGCTGGCCCACCGACCTCTACGCCGCGGGGCTGCTCGCCGAAGGCGACGTGGACCTGCTGATCCTCGGCTCGAGCCGCGCCGCCTTCGGCCTCGCCCCCACCGCCATCGACCCCTGCTTGGCCGAGCGGCTCGGGCGCCCGGCGGTGAGCTGGAGCTGGTCGCGGGCCAACGCCAGCCTGTGGTCGCAGCGCCTCGTCGGGCGCGCGGCCCTGCAGCGGCTGCGGCCCCGGGTGGTGGTCATCGAGGTGGCCCCCGAGATGATGAGCCCGCACCACTATGAACAGGCCTGGAACGCCGTGACAGAGGCCGATCTGGTGGACATGCCGGGCTGCCTACAGGGGGCTTTTGACGCCGAGACGGTGGGCGCCTGCTTCTTCCCCGCGGTGCGGCCGCTCGACAACCTCGCGCGCACCTTCGAGCGGAGGCCCTCGGCCCCGCCGCAGCTCCGGTGGATGGCGGTCCACGCCCGGGGCGGCCAGTTCTGCTTTGGGAGCCCGGCCTGCGCGGCCCACAACGCCCGTTTTGAGGAGCGCCTGCGCTTTCGGTGGGACGATCGGCTGGCCGAGGTCATCCCCAAGGTGCGGTCGGAGCGCTTCGTGGACTACCGCGTGGGCTCCCCCCACACCGACGCGATGCTGGCCTTGTTGGCCGAGCTCCGGGCGGTCGGCGCCACGCCGCTGCTGCTGCGCATGCCGGTGCACGCGGTCTATGCGGCCGAGATCCCCGCCGCCGCGGAGGCCGAGTTCTCCGCCTACCTCGCCGGGCTTCAGCGGGAGACCGGCGCCGCCTTGCTCGACGCCGACGGCTGGTGGCGCGACGCGCGCGAGCGGTTCCACGACCCCGACCACCTGTCGCCGGCGGGGGCGGAGGCCCTGTCGACCGCCCTGTGCGCGGCCGCCGCCCCGCTGATCGCCGGCGCGCCTAGTCCCAGGGGACGATGAGGAGGCCGGCGGGCACGTCGTCTTGAGCGAAGGTGGTGCCGTCGGCGAAGCGCACCTCCACCCGATCAGCGCTGGGCAGCCCGTGCAGGCCGAAGACCAGCTCGGGGTCGTCGCTCCCGTGCATGCGCTCGGGCAGCATCCACCGGGTCGATCGCCCCGCGCCGCTGGTGACGGTGA
>CANHON010000377.1 GCA_947462115.1 Deltaproteobacteria bacterium
GGGGAGGGACGGAGCAAGCCCCGCCGCGGCGGTGGCCGGGCGGGGCGCGTGCATCAGGGTGACGTGCTGAACGTCGCTCTGGTGGGCTAATCGGCCGTGGCGCCGGCGTAGAAGCCGTCGAGCAGGGCCTTGTACTTGCCCTCGACCACCTTGCGCTTCACCTTCATGGAGGGGGTGAGCTCGCCCCCGTCGATGGTGAAGTCGGTGGACAGCACCGCGAAGCGCTTGATGGTCTCGTAGCGGGCGAGGCCCTCGTTCAGCGCGTTGATGGCGCCCTGCAGCTCGGCGATGAGGGCGGGGTCGGCGGCGAGCTGGGCGATGCTCATCTCGCCCTTGCCCTGGGCGGCGGCCCACTTCTTGGCGTTCTCTTCGTTGAGCGTGAGCAGCGCCGAGCAGAAGTTGCGGTCGTTGCCGTGCACCAAGACCTGCTCAATCAGCGTGGACTTGTTCTTGAGGTTGCCCTCGAGGGCCTGGGGCGCGATGTACTTGCCGCCGGAGGTCTTGATGAGGTCCTTGATGCGGTCGGTGATCCGCAAGAAGCCGTCGGGGTCGATCTCGCCCTTGTCGCCGGTGCGCAGCCAGGTACCGGAGGCGTCGGTGAACAGCGTCTCGGCCGTCGCTTCGGGCTTGTTGTGGTAGCCCCGCATCACGCCGCGCGACTGCAGCAAGATCTCGTTGGTGTCGGGGTCGAGCTTGACCTCGACGCCCGGCAGGCCGAGGCCCACGGTGCCGAACTTGAACTTGTCGGGGCGGTTCACGAAGCTCGCGGCGCTGGTCTCGGTGAGGCCGTAGCCCTCGACGATGAGCACGTTGGCGGCGTGGAAGAACTCGGCCAGCTCGCGGTTGAGCGCCGCCGAGCCCGAGATGAAGAAGCGCAGCCGGCCGCCGAAGCGCTCGCGCAGCTTGGAGAAGACCAGCTTGTCGGCCACGCCGAACTTGAGGGCCAGCAGGCCGCTGGGCTGACGGCCGGCCTGGCGGAGCTGGCTGACCTCCCGGCCCACGCCGACCGACCACTGGAAGATCTTCCACTTGAGGGCGCCGCCCTCTTTGGCGCCGCTGACGACCTTGTTGTAGACCTTCTCGAAGATGCGCGGCACCGCCGCCACGAAGGTGGGGCGGACCTTGCCGAGGTTCTCCACGATGCGGTCGATTCGCCCGTCAATCGCGGTGGGCACGCCGATGCGGATCATCGCCGCCTCGAGCACCTTGCCGAAGCTGTGGCTCAGCGGCAGCCACAAGAACTGCTTGTCGGCCGGGGTGAGGAAGCCGAGGTTGTTCATGGCCTCGCCCTCGAACACCCAGCACTCGTTGGTGAGCACCACGCCCTTGGGCTCGCCGGTGGTGCCGGAGGTGTAGATGAGGGTGGCGATGTGGTCGGGCTGCACGTCGCGGATGCCCGCCTCGTAGGCGCCGGGGTTGGCCTTGTCCCAGGCCCGGCCCTGCTCTTCCAGCTCGGCGAGGGTGATGACCCAGCCATCGTGGCCGCCGGCCCCGCTCAGCGCCACGACGCGGCGGACGTCCGGGGTGCCGGCGCGCTCATCGACCAGCTTCTTGATCTGGCTGGCGTCCTCGGCGAAAACAACGACGCTCTCGCTGTCCTTGAGGATGTAGCGCACGCCGTCGCTGGTGGTCGAGGGGTAGATCGTGGTGGTCGCCCCGCGGGCGCAGCCGATCGCGAGGTCGATGAGGATCCACTCGTAGCGGGTGTTGCTGATGATGCTGGCCCGCTGCTCCGGCTCGAGCCCCTGGGCGCGCAGGCCGCAGGCGATGGCCCGAACGCGCTCGCCGACGTCTTTCCAGCGCAGGGTCTTCCATTCTTCGTGGGCGTCGGGGTAGTAGATGGCGTCGCTGTCGGGCGTCGCCTGGACCCGGTGGAGGAACATCGCGGGGAAGGACTGGAAAGACGCGGCAGCCACGGGATCTCCGGGTTGGTTGGCCCTCGGGGGCCTCCGAAGAGGCGCGCGCCCATGGGCGGGGCGGCGGGCGAGGGCGCCGTTGCAGCGGCAGTCTACCGCGCCCGGTGCGCTGTGTCGGGCAGGTGACAGCAGAACGGCCCGCTACAGGCCACCCTCAGCGATGAGGGCGGGCTGTGCGGGCCGGCGGTGCGCGGCGCGCGGGGCGGAGCCGGCCTAGAGCGGAAAGGCGCTGCGGCTGGCCCAGTCGATGTTGGCGATGGGCACGTAGTCGCCGTCGCCGCTGATGTACCGGGTGTCGGTCAGCTCCAGCTCGCCGGCGATGTAGATGTTGACCGTGACCTCATTGTCGCCGCGGTAGTCGGGCGTGCTCCCGGTGTAGTCGTGCACGTAGACGGTGTAGAAGCCGTCCTCGGGCGGGCGGAAGATGTTGATGTTCTCCGGGCCCGTGCCGGGGATGTCGTCGATGTCGAGGCTGGGGTCGTCCTCGCTGGCGCCCGAGACGCCCCAGTCGAGGCTGCGGCCGGCGCAGTTGCCGTAGAAGCAGTCGTCGTCCGAGGTGAGCGCCCCGCCGGAATTGATGAGGTGCAGGTCCATGTCGTCGTTGTTGACGGTCCAGTACATCTCGACCCACAGGTCGGTGCTGGGCACGGCGGTGAGCGTGGCGAGGCAGGGCAAGGAGCTCTCGCCGTTCTCGTTGGTGACCACCAGCTCGGCCACGTACTCGCCGACCAGGTCGGGCACGAAGTCGGGCCGGTCGGCGCCGCTGCCGCGGATGGCCGCCGTGGAGCCGGTGGGGGCCGAGACCAGCGCCCACTCGTAGTCGACGATGCGGAGGCCGCCGGGGTCGTAGCTGTCGTGGCCCACCCAAGTGGTGGACTCGTAGACCGCGTAGATCTCGTCGGGGTCGGCCTCGCAGATGGCCATCGGCCGCTGCAGCGAGGTGCCGGTCAGGGCGCCGCGGGTGGGGCTGGCCGGCGCGTCGCTCTCCACCCAGATCTCACCGGTGTACAGCGCGTCGATGAGCGGGTTGAAGGTGACGTCCACATCGACGCTCTCACCCGGCTCCAGGGTGACGGGCCCGAGCATGCCGCCGCTGAAGCCCTCGCCGACGATGGTGGCCGCGCCCACGTGCAGGGTGTCGCTGCCGGCGTTGATCAGGCTCACCGGCAGCGTCGTGCTGCTGCCGGTCTCGCGGTAGGCGAAGTCGAGGGGGTTGGGGTCGATCTGCAGCAGGGGCAGCTGGCCCGCGCCGTCGAGCCAGACCACCGCGTCGGGGTTGCTCGGGTCGTTGCTCTCGATGTGCACCTCGCCGCTCTCGGCGGTCGCGGTGGGCGCGTAGCCGACGACCACGGTGGTCTCTTCGCCGGGGTTGAGCAGGGCGCCGTCGGCCTCGCTCAGCAGGCTGTAGGCGCCCGGGGCGCGCAAGGTGAGGGCGCCGAGCTCCAAGGCCGCGCTGCCGACGCTGCGGATCGTGAACGGCAGCTCCACCCGCTCGCCGACCCGCACCGCCCCAAAGTTGAGCTGGTCGGGGCTGACCTCGATCTCTGGCCCCGCGGCGTTTGGATCGGCGATCTCTTTGATGTCATAGTCTTGACAAGCAGCGAGGCCGGCGACCAGGGTCAGCAGCAGCGAGGTCTGAACAGCAGCTCGGGACATGGTCGCTCCGGGGCGCGGGGGCGGCAGCGCGCCGACCCAGCCTAACTGTCACCTGACCGGTCCGCGCCCTTTGCCTCGGGCGCTTGCCCGGCTTTGGGCCCGCGGCTACCCGCGGCCGCGGGGTGGACCATGGGCGGAGCAGAGCGAGCGGACGAGTCGGGCGGCGAGGCCCAGCTCCGCGTGCCCGTGGAGCAGACCCTCGGCGGCGAGGGGCGCAGGCTCCTCAAGCTCGCCTGGCCCGTCGTTTTGGGCCAGCTCGGCCTGATGTCGATGGGCATGGTCGACGTGCTGGTCTCGGGCCGCGCCGGCGAGGGCGTGCTGGCCGCCGTGGGCGCCGGCCGCACCTGGGCCTGGTCCCTGATCCTGCTGGGCATGGGCGCGCTTCACGGCCTCGATCCCTTGATCTCGCAGGCCTGGGGCGCCGGCGACCGGGCAGAGGGCGAGCGCACCTTGGGCCGCGGCCTGCTGCTGGGCCTGCTGCTCTCGGCGCCCATCGCCGCCTTGCACCTGTTTGCAGGGCCGGGCCTCCGGGCGCTCGGGCAGCCCCTCGACATCATCGACGAGGCCCACGAGTACGCCCTCATCGCCGGCGCCGCGGTGCCCTTCGTGATGATCTACACCGTGCTCGTGCGCTACCACCAAGGCCAGGGCCGCACCCGCCTGCCGATGGTGGCCGTGGTGGTGGGCAATGTGCTCAACCTCGTGCTCGATCTCAGCCTCGTGCAGGGCCTCGAGTGGGGCCCCCTCTCGGTGCCGGCGATGGGCGTGCGCGGCGTGGCCCTCGCCACCTCCTCGGTGCAGGTGGCGATGGTCGCCGTCATGGCGTGGCTCAGCCGCGCCGACCTGCGCGCCGCCCTCGCCCACGGCCGCCGCCTGCTGGACGCGGGGCCGATGCGCGCCCTCGTCGTCTTGTGCGTGCCGCTCGCCCTTCAGACCGCGCTCGAGGCCTGGGCGTTCAACGTGGCGGGCCTCATGGTCGGCACCGCCGGCCGCACGCCCCTGGCGGCCCACGTGATCGTGCTCAGCATCGCCAGCTTCACCTTCATGGTGCCGCTCGGCGTCGGCGTCGCGGCCTCGACCCGGGTCGGCAA
>CANHON010000378.1 GCA_947462115.1 Deltaproteobacteria bacterium
CCTGGCCCTGGCGATGGCGAAGATGCTCGCCGACAAGAAGGGCTACTCGGGCGCCGCTTCGGCGGCCCTCGCGGGCGCCGATGTCGAAGGCGCCATCAAGGCCGCTGGCGTGAGCGCGGAGCGCGTGGCGGAGGTCGTCGGCTTCCTCGCCGCCGCTCCCAGCGTCGTCCTTCCGGGCGGCGTGCACACCGCCGCGAACGCCACCGCGCTCGCCGCCGCGACCCTCCTCCTCAACGAGGTGGCGGGCAACGTCGGCGTGTCGGTGCACTTCGGCCAGCAGCCCAACGTCAAGGGCCTGGCCAGCTACCAGCAGGTGGCGGAGCTCATCGGCCAGCTCGGCAGCACCGTGGACGTGCTGCTGCTCGATGGCTCCGACCCGGCCTACTTCATGCCCGGCGACCTGAAGGCCGCCGAGGCCCTCGCGAAGGTGACGGTCATCGCCTTCGCCAACGAGCCCTCCGACTCGTTGCCGGCGAACGCCATCGTGCTCCCGCCGGGCACGACCCTCGAGTCCTGGGGCGACGGCAACGCGCGGCAAGGCTGGCATACGCTCCAGCAGGCCACGATGATGCCGCTCAAGGACACGCAGCAGCTCGGCGACACCGTGCTGAGCTTGGGCAAGGCGCTCGGCCTGAAGACCGAGGCGCCGCCGGCGGTGGTTCCGGTGCCAGAGGCGGCAGCGGCCGATCCTGCGGCGCCGATGACCCCTGCGGCTCCGGCTGCGGCGGTCGATCCCGCTGCGCCCGTCGATCCGGCCGCGGTCGCGCCGCCCCCCGCGGTGGTTGCCCCGACCGTGCTCGGCTTCGAGGCTGAGAACTTCCTCGCCTACCTCAAGTCGTGGTGGAAGGCCGAGGTCTGGGCCGCCGCAGGGATGCCCGGCACCTTCGACGACTTCTGGGTGGCCTGCCTGCAGCGCGGCGGCCACTTCACCCCGGGGGACGCGGTCGGCGCCTCCGTCGCGCTCGCCGGCCCGCTGGCGATCTCGGCCCCGGCGATGGGCGGCGCGGGCGATATGACCCTCGTGGTCTTCCCGCACCCCTACGTCTACGACGGCCGCCACGCCAACAAGCCCTGGGCCCAAGAGGTCCCCGAGCCCCTGAGCTCCTTCACCTGGGGCACCTGGGCGGAGGTCCACCCCAAGACGGCGGAGCGGCTTGGCCTCACCAAAGAGGACAAGGTCACGGTCACGACCGAGGCCGGCAGCATCACCGTCGGGTGGTTCGGCTCGCCGGGCATCCGGGAGGACGTGGTCGCGGTCGTGCTCGGCAATGGGCAGGAGAACGCCGGCCGCTACGCGCGATCCGCCACCCAAGCTGGCGGCGCCAACGCCAACCGGCTCCTGCTGAACAAGGCGGACGACGGCGGCGCCCAGGTGTTCGTTCAGGCGAAGGCCTCGGTCTCCAAGGCCGCCGGCCCGAACCTGCACCCCTACCTCGGCAACATCGACACCGATGGTCGTGGCGTCAACTTTACCGTCAGCATCAACGATCTCGGCAAGGGCAGCGGCCCGGCCTCCATCGTGCCCGAGCACCACGTCCCGATCGACCCGCGGGTCGTGAAGGCGGGGCTGACGGACATGTACCCGGAGCCCGAGCACCCCACCTACCGCTTCGCGATGGCGGTCGATCTCAACCGGTGCACCGGCTGCGGTGCCTGCGAGACCGCCTGCTTTTCCGAGAACAACTTGGCGGTGGTGGGCCCCGAGCAGCTCCGGCGCGGGCGCCACATGGGCTGGATCCGCCTGTCTCGGTACTGGGAGGGCGAAGGCGAGCAGCCCGACATCCGCTTCCAGCCGGTGATCTGCCAGCACTGCAGCCACGCGCCCTGCGAAGGTGTGTGTCCGGTCCTCGCGACCTACCACAACCTCGATGGCCTCAACGCGATGGTGTACAACCGCTGCGTCGGCACCCGCTACTGCGGCAACAACTGCCCCTACACGGCGCGGCGCTTCAACTACCACAGCTTCCGGTGGCCCGAGAGCTTCCACCTCATGCTCAACCCCGACGTCTTGACGCGGGAAGTGGGCGTGATGGAGAAGTGCACCTTCTGTGTGCAGCGGCTCCGCTTCGCCAAGGACCAGGCCCGCGACAACAAGGAGATCGCATCGGAGAAGACCCTGCTCAAGATCACCGCTTGTGCACAGGCCTGCCCGACCGACGCGATCACCTTCGGCAACAAGAACGACAAAGACAGCGCTTTGTACAAGATGTTCCAGGATGAGCGCGCATACACCATGTTGTTCGAGCTCAACACCAAGCCGGGCGTCCGTTACTTGGCGCGCATCAACCACGTCGAGAGTGCCCTGCACCACGGCGGTCACGGTGGCGGTCACGGCGGCGGGCATTCTGCCGGCGGCGACCACGACGGTGGCCACGGCGGTGATCACGCGGCTCCCTCTGGCGACCACCACTGACCCGAAGCGGAGCTCACCGTGAAAGGCCTTACTTACGGCGCGGTCACTCGTGACATCTTGCGCCCGCTGTTCAAGCCCTCGGCCGCGTACTTCGGCCTGTTGGGTATGTGTGTCGCCATGCTGGCGTTCGGCGGCTACTGCTTCTTGCACCAGCTCCGCTGGGGCTTGGGTGTGGCCGGCTACCAGCCCCCGGTGTTCTGGGGCGTCTACATCACCACCTTCGTGTTTTGGGTGGGCATCGGCCACGCCGGGACGCTGATCTCTGCGGTGCTCTTCCTGTTCCGCAGCAAGTGGCGGACGGGCGTGTACCGGGCGTCGGAGGCCATGACCATCTTCGCGGTCATGAGCGCGGCGTTGTTCCCGGCCATTCACGTGGGCCGCGCCTGGAACGCCTACTGGCTGTTCCCCTACCCCAACCAGCGCCAGCTCTGGCAGAACTTCAAGAGCCCGCTGATGTGGGACGTCTTCGCGGTGTCGTCGTACTTCACCGTGTCGACCATCTTCTTCTACATCGGGCTCATCCCCGACATCGCCGCGGTGCGGGATCGCACCTCCGGCTCGGTGAAGAAGATCTACTCGGCCATGGCGCTCGGCTGGCGCGGCACGGACCGCCAGTGGCGCCACTACATGGCGGCCTACGGCTTCTTCGCCGCCTTCGCGACCCCGCTGGTGCTATCGGTGCACTCCGTCGTGTCTTGGGACTTCGCGATGGCCCAGACCGCTGGCTGGCACTCGACGCTGTTCCCGCCCTACTTTGTGGCCGGCGCCATCTTCTCGGGCTGCGCGATGGTCATCACGCTGCTGCTGCCGATGAGCGTGGTCTTCAAGTGGCAGGACTACATCAACGTCTGGCACTTCGAGCACCTCGCCAAGATGTGCATGCTGACGGGCTTCATCCTCACCTATGCCTACGGCATGGAGCACTACATCGCGTGGTACTCCGACAACCCGTACGAGTGGGGCATCTTCGTGGACCGCGCCACGGGCGGCTACGACTGGGTGTTCTGGACGATGGTGCTCTGCAACTGTGTGATCCCCCTGTTGTGGTGGGTCCCCCAGATCCGGAAGAGCTACGTCGGGCTGTTCCTCATCTCGATCGTCATCAACATCGGGATGTGGTTCGAGCGCTACAACATCATCGCGTCCTCGCTCTCCCACCAGTTCGACCCGATGTCCTGGACCTACTACACCCCGACCTGGGTGGAGATGGGCATCATGGTCGGCAGCTTCGGCTGGTTCGGCATGTGGTTCGTGATGTTCATGAAGGTCATGCCGAGCGTCGCGGTGGCTGAGATCAAGGAGCTCATCCGTCCTCCGCTCAAGAGCGATCAGGTGGCTGCCAAATGAGCAACATCGTCTATGTCCCCCCGACTCCGGGGGCGGTGAAGAGCGTGTTTCCCCACCTGGACTGCCTGATCGAGGCGATCGATCAGCTCAAGCAGGCTGGCTACACCAACTTCGTCGTCACCTCTCCCCTCCCCCGCCACGAGATTGAGGAGCAGGTCTACGAGGGCCGGCCCAGCCCGGTCCGGTGGTTCACGCTCTTCGGCGCCCTGTTCGGCGGCTCGTCTGGCTTCTTGGTGACCTCGCTCACCCACGCCAACTGGCCGATGATCATCCCCGCAGGCAAGCCCCTGGTGTCGGTCCCGGCCTTCATCGTGCTCACCTTCGAGGCGACCATCCTGTACGGCAGCTTGTTCACGCTGCTGGGCCTGCTCTACCACTGCCGCCTGCCCGCCAACGATCTTCAGATCGAGCTGCAGGACCCCCGCTTCTCGGACGACGTCTTTGGCCTCGTGGTCAACGGCTTGGGTGCGAAGGACTCCGCGAAGGTGCACCGCATCCTCCGCGACTCCGGCGCCGCTGAGGTGAGCGGGATGGAGGATGACCATGCGTAGCCCCCGCTTGCTCCGCGGCCTCGCCGCCGCCCTCGGGCTCAGCTTCGCGGCCCCGGCCGCGGCCAACCCCTGGGACATCGACATGGTCGATGCCTACTACTACCGCGGCTACGAGTGGAAGATGATGCAGGTGCCGGAAGGCTCCGTCAGCATCAACCGCTACGCGCCCAACTCCGACCGGATGACCGACGCCGGTAAGGCCATGGCCAACCCCTACCCGGTGGACGACAAGCTGCTGGCCAAGGGTGAGCGCGCCTTCAACAACTACTGCACCGCTTGCCACGGCAAGCTGGGTCAGGGCGGGGCGCCCGTCGCGGATCACAACCCGGCGGAGGGTCGCCACCGC
>CANHON010000379.1 GCA_947462115.1 Deltaproteobacteria bacterium
CCACCACCGATCGCCGCAACCCCTCGGCCCCGAGATCGCGCTCCAAGAACTCGCGCACCTCTCGACCGCGCTCGCCGATCAGCGCCACGACGTTGATCGGGGCCTGCGAGCGCCGCGCCACCATCCCCATCAGGGTGCTTTTGCCGACGCCGGAGCCGGCCATCACCGCCACGCGCTGGCCGCGCCCGAGCGTGAGCATGCCGTCGAGCACCCGAACCCCGGTGGCCAGCGTGTGCTCGATGAGCTGCCGCTTCATCGGGTCGGGGGCCGGCCCGAGCAGCGCCCGCCGGGCCGGGAGCGCCGGCAGCGGTCGGCCGTCCATCGGCACGCCCAGCGGATCGATGACCCGGCCGAGCAAGCCCATCCCCACCGGCACGCTCAGCACGCTGGTCTGGACCGTCACCGGCGCGCCGTGGGCGATGCCCTGCATCGAGCCGAGGGGCATCAGCAGGGCGCGGTGCCCCCGAAAGCCGATGACCTCGGCCAAGGTCGGACCCGCCATCGCGAGCTCGCCCACCGCCACGCCGGGGAGATCCGCCTCAATGACGGTGCCCACGACCTGCTCGACCCGCCCGCGCCGCTGCACGAGCGGGGTCTGCTGGAGGTGGACGGCGAGGCGGCCGAGCCCGAGCTGGCTGGTCAATGGTCGCCCCGCTCGGCCCGCCAGGCGGCCAAAGCAGCGTCCAGGCCAGTAAAGGCGGTCTCGAGCGTCGCGTCGAGCTCCCCGCCTTCGCTGCGGGTGATGCACCCGCCGGAGATGCTCAGGTCGGCCACCACCCGCCAGCCGGCGCGATCGCCCACGACGCGCCGCGCCGCCGGCTCGTCGCGCGGGTTGCAGCGCAGGACCACCTCTCGGGCGCTGCTGAGCTGCTCGACCGCCTCGCGGCAGCGGGCCTCGACCAGCAGCTCCAGGAGCTCCGGCACCTCTCCCACGAGGCGCCGCAGCGAAGCGACGACCACGCCGCCGATCTCGGCGCGGGCCTCGCCCACGACCCCGAGCCGGTCCCGATCGAGGGCGTCGGCCAGCGCGCCAAACCGCCGCTCCTGCTCCACGCGGGCCGCCAGCTCGACCTCGGCCTCTTTGCGCCCGCGCAGGTGGCCGCGCGCCTCGGCCTCTCGGACCATGCTGGCGATCTCGTCGGCGGTCGGGCCCGGCGGCGGCGGCGGCGCTTGGGGCACCACCGCCTCCTCCCGCGGGAAGATCGTCCGGGTCGTCTGAGGCCCCCCTGTGCCGCCAAAACCGGAGAGCGCGCGCACCGCCGCGGCGCCGCCCGCGCGGATCGGCACCACGAGCTCTTGCGGACCGGGGTTGCGCCCGTCTGGCGACGATACGCCCGAAAAGCTCCCCTTCGGCACGCGGAAGGGAACGAAATCAGTCATATACCCGCCGAGCGCGCATCACTTCTCTTCCTCGTCCCCGCCCATGGGCAGGTAGATCGAGCCGTCCTCCGCCAAGGTCAAGGCGGCGGTGACGATGCGCTCCTGCGCGGCCCGGATGCGCGCCTTGGGCACGGGGCCCATGATCTCCATCTCTTCGCGGATGTCCTCGGCGGCGCGCTTGGACACGTTCGCCAAGAACAGATCCACCAGGGCGGCCGGCGCGCCCTTGAGGCCGAGCACGAGATCGTCGCGATCGACCTGCTTGAGGACGGTCTGGATGGCCATGGGGGTGAGCGCCACGAGGTCGTCGAAGACGATCATGCGCCGCCGGAGGGCATCGGCGAGCTCGGCGTCCTCGTCGGAGACCCCCTCCAGGATCATCCCGTTGTCGCTGCGGCTCATGCGGCCGAGGATCCGCGCCGTCCGGTCGATGCCGCCCACGTCGAGGTGATCGTCCTGCTTGCCCAAAGCGCTCCGCAGCGCGTCCATCACGTCGTCGGCGAGCTCGCCGGGGATGCGCTTGAGGCGCGCCATCCGCATCGTGATCCGGGCCTTGGTGTCGTTGTCGAGCGACTTGAGCACCCGCGCGGCGTTCTCTTGGCCCATCAAGGACAAGGCCACGGCCTGGGTTTGGGGGTGCTCATCGCGGATCATCGCGGCCACGCTGGCGGGCGGCCGCATGCTGATGAACTGCTCAAACTCGCGGTTCACCCGGCGGTTGATGACCGGCAGGAGCTCGTTGCGCCGCTGGTCGTCCAACAGCTCCGGCAGCACCTTCGACACGAAGTCGGCGCCCGAGCGCGGCATCATGCTGACCTCGTGCAGGTCCCGCACGAAGTCCCCGATGACCGTCTCGATGGAGGAGGACTCGACGTTCTCGATGCTGCCCATCGCCAAGCCGACGGCGCGCACATCATCATCGTCGAGTTGACGCAGCAGGTTCCGCGCGACGTCGCGATCCAGGTACATGACCAAGATCGCGGCGCGCTGCGCCCCGGACAGTTCGGAATCGTTGCGCGCTTCAGCCATCGACGAAGGGACCCCCAGGGCGCTCAGCTCTCACGGATCCAGCGACGCAGCACCTGAGCGGTGGCTTCCCGCTCCAGGTCCACGAGGCGGTTCAGGTCAGCGGCGTCCACGTTCTCGAAATTGTCCACCATGCTCCGCAGGCGCTCGGTGAGGTTGCGCGCAGCGTCGCGCTTCTCGCCGTCCTGGTCGCCACCGATGCCCCCGGTCAACGAGCCGCCCTCCAGCGCCGCCTGGACCCCCGGCTCGATCGCCGGCGGGAGCGGAGGCTGCGCCGCCACGACCACGCTCGAGGCGAAGGGCCGGATGACGAACAAGAAGGTGAGCACCACACAGAGGGTGATCAGCAGCCAGCTGAGGAGGTTGTCGGTGAGGAAGCTCGCGCTGTCCCGCTCCGCGGCCTCGGCCAGCGCGTCCTCCGAAGGCGTGAAGGGCAAGAACGCGACGGACAGCGCATCCCGGCGCTCCGCGTCGTAGCCCATCGCCACCCGGACGGTCTCCTCAATCTTGGTGCGGAGCTCGGTCTCTTTGCTGGCGATCGCGGCCTCATCGGGGGCGGCCCCGTCCGCGCCCGTGGCCAGCGTGGTGGCGAGCTTGCGGATGGTCTCGACGTTGACCGTCACGCCGACGCTGAGCCGCTTGAGCCCACCCGGCCCCGAAACGGTGCGCGTCTCGGTGCGCGGGTAGTCGAAATTGCTGCGCTGCTCGGTCAGATCGCTGTTCTGCGTGGCGTTGCCGCCGGCGCCGGCCTCCTCGGGGAGGTTGGACGCGGTGCCGGGGATGCCCGAGGGCTTGGTGCTCTGGTTGGTCTCCTCGCGGATGCTCTCCGAGACCAGGGCCTGGGCGTCGGGGTCGATGTCCCGCTCCACCGAGTCCACCGAGGTGACGTCCAGCTCGGCGGACACGCCGATCGTCAGCTCTTGGGTCGAGCCCAACACCTTGCCGAGGGCTTCGGCCACGGTCCGCCGAACGCGCTCCTCTTCGGCCACCCGCGCCGCCGTGAGGCTGGAGATGCCCGCTGCGGAGTCGTCTTCGCCATCCCCGCCCGCGAGGAGGTTGCCCTCTTGATCGATCACCACCACGTCTGCGGCCTTCAGCCCATCGACCGCGCCGGAGACCAGCGCGCGGATGCCGCGGCGCTGCACCCGGTTGAGCACCGCCCCCGGCAGCAGCGTGACGTTGACGCTGGCGGTGGGCGATTGATCTTCGCGGAGAAACTCGCTCCGCTGGGGCAGGACAAGGTGGACGCGGGCGGTCTGCACTTCGTCGAGGGAGGCGATGGTCTGGGCGAGCTCGCCCTCCAAGCCCCGCTGGTAGGCCCACCGCTCGCGCTGCGGCGAGGTGCCGAGCTCGATGGCGTCCAAGATCTCAAAGCCCAGGATCTTCCCCGCGCTCGCGCCGGCGAGCCGGGCCCGACCCTCGTCACCCGGCCGAACCCGCACGGTCCGCCCATCGGAGCTCACCTCAAAGGGGATCCCCTGCGCCTCCAAGGCGCTCGCCACCTGCTGCACCTCGCCGGGGTCGGCGGCGGTGTAGAGGTCCTCGTAGCCGTCGCCCGATGACCACATCCCCACCGCGACCATCACGCCGATGGTGATGACGATCACCGCTTCAAAAATCCGGCGTTGACCCGGCTGAAGGGCGGTGTAGTAGTTCCGAAGCTGGTCGAGGAAGCCGGCCAAAGGAGGACTCCGCGGGCGTTAAGCAGGCCCCGACCCCGCGCTGAGGACGGAGGTACGGTGGTCGAGGGCGAGGGCCGCCCACGGCGCACGCCCGCTAACGAGCCCCAGGCTAGATGGGCATGTTCTGGATGCGCTCAAAGGCCTCGAGGGCCTTCTCCCGCACGCTGTTGGCGAGGCGGAGCGTGATGTCCGCCTCCTGCAAGGCGATCATCATGCCGTGCAGGTCCACATCTTCGCCCGAGGCCACCTTGGCGAGCCGAACGTCGGCGGCCTTGTCGTGGTCGGAGACCGACTGAACGGCCCGCTCGAGCCGCTCGGCGAAGGCCGCCCCGTAGCCGGGCTCGCGGGCCGCGGTCTCGGGCACCGCGAAGCTCGCCTCGACCAAAGGGGAGACCGCAGGCATCACGCCGAGGATGTTTCCGATGGGCATCAGCCCCTCCCGATGGACATGGCGGCGTTGGCCAAGTCGCGCGTGACCTTCACCACGTTGGTGTTGGCCTCGTAGGTGCGAGCGGTGGTCATCATGTCCACCATCTCTTCAAGGATGTTGACGTTGGGGTACAG
>CANHON010000380.1 GCA_947462115.1 Deltaproteobacteria bacterium
CGGGGCCCACGCCGGTATAGACCCGCCAGTCGAGCTCGCGCTCGGCGTGGTAGTGCGACTGCTCGGCCGGGCTGAAGTTGAAGTGGTTGTAGAAGCCCCAGAAGTAGGCCGCGAGGGGGTCAATGCTGGCGTGGCAGCTCACGCAGGCGGGGTCGGTGCGGAGGGCGTCGGCCACAGCGTCTTCGTCCAGCAGGTTCAGCTCGCGGTTGCCTTCGATGACCTGATCCAGGTAGTCGCGGCAGGTGAAGATGCGGCTGACGGCGTTGGCGCGTCCCCGGTTGGCGTTGGCTTGGGTCGAGTCGTATCGCCAATAGAAGCCGTTGGTGGCCAGCACGCCCACCGCCGGGCGGTCGTCGGTGTAGCGCGCCCGCAGCCAGCCGGTCGCGCCCTCCGGGTAGTCCGAGGGGTAGATGGCCGCGAGGTGCTCGTTGACCATCGTCCAGTCGGCGGTGACGAGCTCGGTGTAGGGCAGGTCTTCATCGACCACCGCCGCGAGCACCCGCAGCGGCTCTTCTCCCATCGACTGAAGCAACGCCAGCTCGTTGTCGACGGGGTAAGTCGCCCGGCCGTAGTCAGCCTCGGACAACTGCGTAAGGAAAACACCGGACATCATCTCGGCGTAGCGCCAGCCGAGCGCCGGGCTGCTCGCGTAGTCACGGAGCAGGCCGTTGAGGGCGGCGGGATCGTCGCTCACCCGCTGCAGCTCGTCGAGGCTCGGCCGCACGCCCCGCAGGTCGAGGCTGGCGCGGCTGAGCAGGGCCACGGCCTGGTCCCGCTCGCGCTCCAGATCGACGAGCTCCTCGTCCTGAACACCCTGCTCTGCGCCCTTCTTGTCGCCCGCGCAGCCCGCGAGCACGAGGAGGGCAGCGGCCCACCACCGATCGCTGCGCCCGCTCATCCGCGCCCCCAAGGCCAGTCGGTCCAGGCGGTGAACGGCGTCCAGTCCGCGCAGACCGCGCCGATGGGCGCCCCCTCGAGGCTGGCCTCGCCGCAGCCGTCGCAGAGGCCGTCGCTCCACGCCACCCGGTACCAGCGCCCCGCCCGGTCCCGGAGGTCCACCGCGCCGCCCATCGGCTCCAGCGGGCAGTCGCCGGTGAGATCACTGAGGCGGATGGGATCGAAGCGCGCCGCGAGCACCGGCCCCTCGAGCTGGGTGACGCCGCCCCACAGCAGCGCGGTGCGCGACCGGGCGCGGGCCTCGAACAAGAAGTAGATCTCGTGGCTGGCCGGCCGCTGGAGGTAGGTGCCGGCGGCCGCGGGGTCCTCCCACACAAAATCGCCGAAGACAAAGCCGTCGATCTGCACGAAGCCCTCGACATGGTCGGAGACCCGCAGCTCGACGTCGCCAAAACTCTGGAAGTACTGGCCGGCCGGATCGACGATGAAGGAGTGGCCCGTGACCCAGTCGTAGCTGCGGACCCGCAGCGGGCCCTCGGTCCAGCCGCCGGAGCGGGTGTTGAGGTTGAAGCCGTTGAACCGCGCGCCTGCCGGGGTAGTGCACTCGGCGCGCCAGTAGTCCTGCCCGTTGTGAACGCCGACCTCTGGGCAGCCGGCGGCCTCGTCGGCGAGCCCCCAGAAGACCTCGGTGTAAGCGTCGTGGTGGAGCAGCGGGTCGAGGTGGTGGAGGTCGGCGATGAGCGCCTCGAGCCCCTCGGCGAGCTCCACCACGCCGAGCGGGGCGGCCTCGTCTTGGTCCTCCAGCACCGGATCGTAGGCGCTCGGGACCACGGCCTCCTCGGGCGCGCCGGTGTTCAGCCCGGCCTCCGTCGCGGGCTCGGGCGATTTGGGCCCGCTGGACGCACCGCAGCCCCCCAGCGCGCCGAGCAGCAGCGCGCCGAGCAGCAGCGCGCCGAGCGGCAGCGCGGCCCCAGCAGGTCCTTGGGCGCGGATCGGGCGGGTCGATTCCATGGCGCTCCTTGTCTTCCGATGTCTCATGCTACTCCAAGTGGCCCGCGGGCGGGGCCCCGGGCGAAGCGCTGGCGGAGATCAGGAGGTAGCTGTAGGGCATACGGAGCATCCCGTCCCATCGCTCGGCCTGCACCGTCGAGAAGGCCGCGCCCACGAGGCGGCGCTGCTCGGCCTCCGAGCGGACGAAGCGACCCCGATCAATGGCATAGAGCTGCTGCTCCAGCAAAGGGCGGCCGGCCCGCGGGCAGGGCTCGAGGCTGAGCAGGGCCCCGCCGGGCGCGAGGCGAGCGGCGCAGGCGGCGAGCAGGGACCGCGCCTCGGCCTCGCCGACGTGGTGCAGCACGCCCAGGAGCAGCACCCAGCGGTACTGGCGCCCGAGCGGCAGCTCTTCGACGCGCCCACCGATGAAGCGCGCCCGGTGGCCCCAGCGGGCCCGCGCCGCCGCGAGGTAGGGGGCGTGGGGCTCGATGCCGGTGTAGTCCACGCCCGCCGGCAGGCCGGCGAGGATGTCGGCCGGCCCGCAGCCCACATCGAGCACATCATCGTCAGGGCCCACCTTCAGCACCTCGATGGCCAGGCGCCGGAGCACGCGGTCGTAGCCCACCGCCCGCTGCAGGGCCGAGTAGGCGCGCGGCTGGCCCACCGGCCGGCTGAGGGCCCGCCGGAGCAAGCCGAGTCCGGGGAGCCCGCTCATGGCGCGCCCAGGGCCGGAAGGGGCCGACCGCAGGTGTAGTCGAGCTGGTAGACCGCGACCCAGGTGGTGAGCACGGCCTGGCCGCGCTCCGGCGACAGGGCGAGCTCGCGGGCCATCGGCATCACCGTGCCGAAGCGGTCGCAGACCTCGCCGCTGCGCATGTCCTGCACCCAGATCTGCCCGGTGAGCACCGAGGCCGTCACCAGCAGGCCCCGCCGGATGTCCACCGCCACCGCCCGCACGCCGGGCTGGGTGGGCACGGCCCAATCGACCGCGCCGGTCTGCGGGTCGATGAACCAGAGCTCAAAGCGGTTGGGGAGCGCCAAAACAATGCGCTGGATGTCACTCTGGTAGAGCATCTTGCCGTCGAGGGTGGGCGTCTCGATCCACGGGCGGGCCTCGCCGGTGGCGAGATCGGCGAGGTAGAGGTGCTCGCCGAAGTCCGGCGCGAGCACGAGGCGGTCGAGCCCCGGCACGAAGACCGCCTCCCGGGGCATGGGCAGGCGCTCACCGGGGCGCCCGGCGTGGAGGGTCGTCGCGCGCAGGTCCGCGAGGGCCGGGAGGTGCCCGTCGATGACCAAGCGCGGGCTCGGGCCAGCCGTCTGCACGGAGACGAGGAGCAGGTGGTCGTCGGCGCGCCGCACGTAGGCGTAGTCGATGGCCGCGGGCAGGGTCAGGCGCCGCACCGGCTCAAAAGCCTGCCCGGTCCACCGCACTTCGTCCAAGGTGGACTGACTGGAGATCACCCAGGTGAGGCCGGTGGCCGGGTCGGTGTCGGCGTCGAGGGGGGCGGCCCGCACCGAACCCCAGCGCGGCCCGAGGCTGTGCTCGACGGTGGGGCGGCCGGGGTCCAGCGGGAAGGCGAGCAAGCGCGGGCGGTCTTCGCCGACGACGATGGCGTGGTCGCCGACGATCTGAACGCCGTGCCAGTCGGCGCGCACGCCGGGCGGGGAGTGGGCGAGCACCCGCAGCCGGGGGTCGAGCAGCGCGTCGGGCCAGCGCTCCAGGCCGGCGCGCACCGCGCCATAGCCGGCGAGGCACTCCGCCCAGGCCGAGAGGGAGAACACCGCCGCGCAGGCCAAGGCGGCGAGCAGGCGGGCGGGCCCGCCCCCGAGGCCCAGCGCCGCCGAGACCGGGGCCGGGAACAACAGGGGCGCCCCCGGCACAAAAGCCAACCACCGGGCCCGCGCCGCCCAGGGCTCCAAGGCCCCGCCGGCCAGCACCATCAGCGGCAGGGCGACCAGGGCCGGCCAATAGCCAAAGCGGCTGGACAGGACCAGCGACAGCAGCGCCGCGACGCCGGCCAACCACCGCATGGGGCCGCCGACCGCCGGACGGGGGAGCAGCCCGGCGAGGAGGGCGACCGGCAGGCCCGCCATGAGGCCGCGCTGCTTGAGCAGCAGGCCCTGACTGCCCTCCAGCACGAACTTCACGAGGCCATGGGGGTAGGGCAGGCGGGTGAGCGCCACGGCCAACACATCGCCCACCGCATCGCGAAACACGACCAAAAACAACGGGATCACAATCACTTGCGCGATCAGCGCGACGAGCAGGGCCCGGCGGGCCGGCAATTCCCCGCGGGCCGGCGAGATCCGGCGTCGGCGGGGCGGGCTCGGCGCAGGGTCGCTCATGACATTCCCCAGACAGTTGTCTCCAAGTGTAACGCAGGTGGGATAGGAGAGAAGGCAGAAGTTCACACAAGGGGAGCAAGCTGTGGACATCCCCGCCCCGAGCCACCCCGAGCCGCACCGCCCAAAGCCCAGCCCGCAAGGGGTGACCGAGGGCGTGACCGAGGGCATAAACGACGGCGTGGCCGCGCTGCTCGAGGGGCTGCAGCGCTCAGCGGCCTGCACCTGGCCTGCGCTGTGGTCGGCGGGTCAGCGCCTGTGGCCGAGCACGCCGCTCCGAAGCCCCGCCCAGCTCGAGGCGGCCCTGCGGGCGCTCTGCGTGGAGCCGGCGCCCTACACCGAGGGCCAATCGCCGCGCACCCGCCTGCACGGCAACATCTACACCTCCACCGAGCACCCGGCGGCCGAGGCGGTGCC
>CANHON010000381.1 GCA_947462115.1 Deltaproteobacteria bacterium
AGAACATGGACAGCGTCGAGAAGATCCTGCGCTACGGCGCGGTGCTGGCGGCGCGGGGCTGAGCGAAGCGGCTAGCCCGCCGCGGGCGCGGGCGCGGGGTCAGCCGCCGGGGCCGCCGGGGCCCCCGGCTCTGTCGGCGGGCTGGCGGCGCGGCAGTTGGCCTGGGCCCAGGCCTTGAGCGCGGCGATGTCGGCGGCGTGGGCCTCGGTGGGCGCCACGGTGCGGGCGAAGTCGGCCTCGGTGATGACCGGCGCCTCGCGGACCAGGGCCCAGGAGCCGCCGTCCTCCAAAAAGACGAGACAGACGCCGCTCTCCGGGTCGCGCGCGCCGCCACCGAGCTGGTTGGGGGCGACGAACAGCTCGAGCTTGGCCACCCCCTCGGGGCCCCGCCGGAGCTGGCTCTCGGCCGAGGCCAGCAGGTTGGCCCGGCCTTGATCGACGTGGGCGCGGCCGACCGGGGGCGGGCCCGGCGCGGGGCCCTCGTCGCCGCAGCCGCCAAGGACCAGGGCGGCGCCGAGGAGCGCGGAGCAAAAGGAAGGAAGAAGGCGCATCGGGCACTCCCAAGCAGGCGCGGCCCTCCTAACCGACCGGCCCAGGGCGCGGCAGGGCGGGGAGCGCCACGACCTGAAACACCCTTGTTTCATTGTGATCCAGGTCGGCGGACCCGGGGCGCCCGCGCCAGGGAGCCGGAGGGGCGGCGCAGCCGGCCGGCGCGCAGCGGCGGCGGAGCGGCCCCCCGCGCGACCGCGGCGTGCGGGGGAGGGGGCCGCGACCCCCGAAGGCGCCCGACCGGCCCGGCCGGGGGCGCCCGACTGGCCCGGCGGAGCTTTGGCTAAGCGCCCTTGCCTGGGGCCTTCAGGCCGCGCCACCACGGGCTCGGGCCCTCGACCCGGCTCGGCTCCACCGCCGCGCCCAACATCGGCGTGAGCACCCGGTGGCCGCGCTCGGCGGCGAGGCGCAGCAGGGTCTCGGCCGGCTCGTCCCAGGCGTGCAGCGCGAGGTTGAAGGTGCCCCAGTGCACCGGCAACAGGGCCTGCCCGCGCAGCATCTCGAAGGCGCGCAGCGCGTTGTGGGGGCCGAGGTGGATGTCGCTCCAGGCCTCGTGAAAGGCGCCCACCTCGAGCATCACGAGGTCGAAGGGCCCATAGGCCGCGCCGATGGCGGCGAAGTCGTCGGTGAGCCCGGTGTCGCCGGAGAAAAAGACCTTGTGGTGGCTGCTCTCGATGACCCACGAGGACCACAAGGTCTGGTTGCGGTCGGCGGCGCCGCGGCCGGAGAAGTGCTGGCAGGGCGTGGCCCGCAGGCGCAGGCCCCCGAGATCGACGTGCTCGCCCCAGTCCAGCTCGTGCACGCGGTCGGGCGCGAAGCCCAGGGCCTCGAGCCGCGCGCCCACCCCGAGCGAGGTCACCACCGGCGCGGCCCCCCGGGCGAGCTGGCGCATGGTGTCGGCGCAGAGGTGATCGTAGTGGTCGTGGGAGAGCAGAATGGCGTCGAGCGGCGGCAGCTCGTCGAGGCGCACCGGCGTGGGGTGAAAACGTTTGGGCCCGGCGAAGGACAGGGGCGAGGCCCGCAGCCCAAAGACCGGGTCGGTGAGCACGCGCAGGCCATCGATCTCGAGCAGCACGGTGCTGTGGCCGAGCCAGGTGAGGCGCAGGCCCGAGCCCGCCGGCCCGCGCCAGGCCCCCTGGGGCTGCTGCAGCGGCAAGGGGGCCCGCGGCTCCCGCTCCGCGCCGCCGAAGAAGTACTCGCCCATCAGCGGCAGGGGGCTGCTTTTGAGGCCCGGCCCCTTGCCCGAGCGGTTCACGAAGGACCGGCCATCAAACTGGCGACTGGCCCGCACCCGCTCGAGGCGAAGGCCCTGGTAGTCCATCTTCAGCAGGCTCATCGGGGCGCCCTCCAGGGCCGCAGGCGCCGCCCCGGCCGGACCTATCCACCCGCGGCCGCCGCGCCCGCGCCCCCGCGCAGATCGTGCAGCCGCCCCGCCCGCCCGCGCGCCAGCCGCCCCGCGGGTCGCTCGACACGATCCTCCGGGTTTGACCGGCGCAACACGCGGCCAAGGCCCTGATCTCGCCCACCTGCGGGCCCGGCGCCGAGGGCTCGGGGGAAAATTTTGGGTGACGAAGCGGTGGCGCTTGACCGGGCCTGGGACGAGGGCTATCCTCGGGGCATGTTCGTTCGTTCGACAAACAAACAAAGTGCCGACCTCCAGCAGCGCCCGGCCGACGGCGCGGCCATGCGCTCGCACAACGTCGGCCTGGTGCTGCGCCAGCTCGTGCGCGACGCGCTGGTCGGCGATGGTGAGCTGTCGCGGGCGGATCTGGCGCGGGTCACCGGCCTCGCCCGGAGCACCGTCAGCACCATCGTCAGCGAGCTCATCGAGGCCGCGCTGGTCAGCGAGGGCCCGGCCACCGCCAGCCGCGGCGGCCGCCCGCCCATCGCCCTGCGGGTGGAGCGGGACCGCTACCACATCATCGGGGTCGAGCTCGGCGCGAGCCACGTCACCGTCGTCCGCACCGACCTGCTGGGCGGTCTTTTGGGCCAGGCCAGCGCCGACCACCCCGTCCAGTCGGACCCCGAGGGCTCCATCCGCCTCGTGGCCCAGCTCGTCGAGGCGGTCTGCCCGGCGCCGCTCCAGGGCCGCGTGCTGGGGCTCGGCCTCGCCGTCCCCTCCCCGCTGGACCCGGCCCGCCCCGGCCTGCTCAGCGACCGCATCCTCTCGGCCTGGGCCGGCGTGCAGCCCGGCGAGCGCCTCCACGCCCTGCTCAACATGCCCATCTTCATGGAGAATGACGCCAACCTCGGTGTCCTCGCCGAGAGCTGGTGGGGCGCCGGCGTCGGCCTCGACGACTTCGCCTACATCAAGGTGGCCACCGGCGTCGGCGCCGGCCTGTTCATCAACGGCGCGATCTACCGGGGCGCCTCCGGGCTCGCCGGCGAGATCGGCCACACCGCCATCGACCCCGCCGGTCCGCGCTGCCGCTGCGGCCTCAACGGCTGCTTGGAGGCCATGATCGGCTCAGGCGCCCTGGCCGAGCGCGCCCGCCAGAGCCTCGCCTCGCACCCCGGCACCCGCCTGCGGGCCGCCGCGCTGGACCTGCCCAGCCTCATCGCCGCCGCCCACGACGGCGACCCCCTCGCCGGCCCCCTCATCGGCCGGGCGGGCTTCGACCTCGGCGTGGCCATCGCCAACCTGCTCAACCTGCTCAACCCCGGCGTGGTCGTGCTGGGCGGCACCTTGGCCTCCGCCGGCGAGGCCCTGCTCGGCCCGCTGCGCCTCGCCATGGCCGACCGCTCGCTGTTCACCTCCTTGGCGTCCACAGCGGTGTTGTTGAGCCCGCTGGGCGATGAGGCCATCGCGCTCGGCGCCGCGGGGCTCGTGCTTCAACAGGCCCTGGACGCCCCCGAGCGCCTGCTTTTCGCCGCCCAGGCCACCGCGGCGCGCTGAGCGTCCCCGTTGACCACCTCCCCTCCCCATCCAACCCCACTCAAGGAGCGCCCATGAAGACGTCCACCCTCCGCTTCCCCACCCTCGCCACCGTGCTTGCGCTCGGCTTCGCCGCGGCCCTCTCGGCCTGCGAGGGCAAAGCCGCCGACTCCGGCACCACCGAAGAGGCCGACGCGGACGCCGATGCCGACGCGGACGCCGACGCGGACGCCGATGCCGACGCGGACGCCGACGCCGATGCGGACGCCGATGCCGATGCGGATGCCGATGCCGACGCCGATGCAGACACCGACGCCGACACCGACGTGGACACGGGCGATCCGGTCGAGCCCGACAACATGCTCGCCAACCCCGGCTTCGAGGAGGCCACCGACCTCACCGGCTGGAACATCTACCCGCCGGAGCTCGCCAACTGGGCGGTCTTGACCAACGGCGAGGGCATGTACCCCGACTCCGCGGCCTTCGCGGCCTACGAAGGGGAGCGCGCGGTGAAGGTCTACGGCCAATACAGCGGCTGGTACAACGAGACCCCCATCTACCAGGAGTTCCCCGTCACCGCCGGCGAGTCCTACATCTTCACCGGCTACGCCTTCATGCACGGCCCCGACGCCATCGCCAGCGCGCAGACCAGCGGCACCCTCTGGCTCAAGTACTTCGACGACGTGTTCAACTACTACGGGAACAGCGTTGCCGACGTCACCTTCACCATGGGCACCGGCACCGGCGTCTGGACCACCCTGCGCGTGGAGGGCACCGTGCCCGAGGGCGCCACCAAGCTGCAGGCGGCCATCGAGTTCTTGCACTGCGCCGAAGAGGCCGAAGGCGACTGCTATGACGCCGGCGGCGTGTACTTCGACGACCTGATGCTGGTGCCCGCGGCCACCACGACGGCGCCCTAAGCGATGCGCCCCCGCTCCCCCATCGCGTTGTCGGCCCTCGCAGCCCTGCTGTGGGGGGCGCCGTCTTCGTCCCGCGCCGCGGGCCTCGAGGTCCAGGTCGATGGGGGGCCGGGCGCACGCCGCCTGCTCGTCAACGGCGAGCCCTACTTCATCCGCGGGATGAACTGGGGCTACTCGCCCATCGGCGAGAACTATGGCTACAACCTGTGGGCGCAGAGCGACGCCTTCATCGAAAATGCCCTCCGCAACGAGATGAAGCTGCTCCAGGCCGCCGGGGTCAACACCATCCGCCAGTTCCCC
>CANHON010000382.1 GCA_947462115.1 Deltaproteobacteria bacterium
GGAGCGCGGCGTGGCCGAGGCGGGCCTGGCGCTCCATCGTATTGACCAGGTTGCCCATGCCCGCCACCGCGAGCAGGTCGACGCCGCCGCCCTCCCGCGGTCGGAGGCGGAGCAGCCAGCGTGGCGCGCGCACCTCGATGATCGCGCCGGGATCTTGAGGGCGGTCGGGCGCCTCCACCTCGAGCTGGGCCGGCAGCAGGGGGCCCTCGACCGCCAAGCAGGCCGGCCAGGCGGCGTGCCGAACCGCGGGATCGTCGAGCTGGCCGCCCTCCCCGGCGTAGAGGGCCGGCGCCGCGAGGAGCCGGGTCGTGGCCACCGCCGCCGCCTCCCCTGCGGGCGCGCCGCTTCGACGGGCCGCGGCCGCTCGCCCCATCGCCCGGAGCGCCGCGCTCACCAAGCGGCCCGCTGCGTCAAAACGCGCCACAAAGGCCTCGAACGGGGGCCCTTGCAGCTCCCCCACGACCTCGGCCAGCACCGGGTCGCGCAGCCCGAGGAGCGCCTCGTCGCCGGCCCGCAGCGCCTCGCCCGCGCGCTCGGGCAGGGCGGCGGCGCCCACCCGCGGCGGGGTGCCGGAGCGGGGCGCGGCGAAAGCCACGGGGGCCCGCTCCACGATCGCCCAGGGCACGTTGATCCGGCAGATCCGCGCCAACCGAACCAGCACGGCGGACAGGGCGACCCAGTAGCCCGGCCCGGCCTCGGCGAGCGCGCGCAGGCTGAGCGGCAAACAGAGGGTGCGGCCGCGGCGGCGGGCGAGCTCGGCGCCCAGGGCGGCGGGCGGCGCGGGCGGACCGAGGGCGCTGAGGCGGCGGTCGACCGACAGGCCGAAGACGCCCGCACCGGCGCGATCCAGGCGCCAAACGCCAGCATCGGGCTCGACCCCGCCGCCGCGGAGCGCGCCGCTGTCCACGAAGGTATAGGCCAAGCCGGCGGCCTGAAGCAGCGCTGGGAGCTGCGGATCGGCGGCCAGGGCCTCGGGCCAGAAGCCGCGGGCCGGCGTGCCGAGCAGCTTCTGCAAAAAGGCCTGCTGACCCCGGAGCAAGCTGGTCGAGAAGGCGCCGGGGGGCGTCAACATCAGCGGGGCGTTGGCCCGCACCACCCCCTCGATCCGCCCCCGGGACGACAGCGCGCGCAGGCGGTCGATCAGCGCGGGGGCCTCGGGGCGCTCGGCGAGGGCCCGGCCGAAGGGCACGCTCGGGGCCCACGCGAGGCGGAGCTGCGGGCTCGCGTCCAGCGCCGCGAGGGCCGGGAGGAGGCCGTCTTGGAGCTGCCGCTCGGCGCGGTCGGGTGGGCCACCGGTCGCAAGATCATCGTGCAGGACGATGATCAGCTGCGCTGGGTCGCCGCTCATCCCCGGGTGTCCTCCCAGATGGGGCGGCTGAGGCTGGCGGGGGCCGGCGCGCCGAGGGCCGCCCAGCCGGCGGCGAGGTGGTGGCGGAACAGCAGATCAAACAGATCGCGCATGTCGCTGTGGTGCTCGGGGCCGTACCACCAGAACCAATCGGAGCCCTCCGCCGCGCGAATGGCGGGCCAGGCCGCCTCGGGGCGACCGGCGGCCTCGTAGGCCTCCCGCAGGGCCGCAAGCTGCCGCCAACCCGCGCGATCCATCGGATCCCCCGCCCAGATCTGGAAGTCGGCGTTGATCCAGCTCCCGGTGTGCAGCCGCCGGATGTGGCCGGTGGGCATGTGGGGCAGGCCCTCGTCGATGTCGCAGACCCGACCCGAGGCGTAGAGCGCGCGGAGGAAGGACTGCCCGGCGTCGGGGAAGGACTCCCAGGGGTTCTCCCCGTCGAGGATGATGGGCAGCACGCCATCCCCGGTGACCGATCGCAGCAGATCCTGGGCGGCCGCCTCGCCGTCCCAGGTCGCGTACTGAAAGCCGATGCGGTCCGAGAGCCCCCGATCGCGGAAGACCATGAGCAGCTCAGTGTCTTCGACGCGCCAAGCTCGGCGCAGGTCAGGCGGTCCGTCGCGATCGCTTCGCTCGAGCACGCCTTGGTCGGTGGCCAGCCACTGGAGCCCAGCCTGCGCGGCGAGGCGCGCCACCTCGGGGCTGACGCTGCCTTCGCTGGGCCACATGCCGCGCGGGCGGGCGCCGAGGACCGCCGCGGCCCGGTCGATGCCCTCGGTGATCTGCCGCCGGGCGTCGTCGGGGAAGGCGAAGCGCACGGTGTCGGGCAGCTGCGGCATGCAGCGGTGGGCGTGCCGAAAGTCCACCAACAAGGGGAGGATCGGGTGGTTGTAGGGGGTGACCGAGATGCGCCCGTGCTTGCGCCACAAGGGCAGCACCCCGGCGACAATGGCCTCCTGCACGTTCATCAGCTCAAGGAGCTGCGCGTGGCTGTAGCCCCGATCTTGGCGGAGCAGGCCGCGCACGAAGGGGTCGCGCCGCGCCACCACGCCCATCCACGCGAGGTTGCTCCACACCTGAAGATCGCGGAGGTCTTGGGGCGTGTACAGGCTGCCGACCGAGGCCTCGAGCTGCCGGTAGCGGTCCGAGACCTGCCGCATGGTGGGGTGGCCGTGCACGAAGCGGGCGCGGATGAACGCGCGCTCGGCCTCGCTCAGGTCCTCGGCCGGCACCTTGGAGAGCCGCGCCCAGGCGTCGGTCCCGCCGGCGGCGTAGCGCTCCAGCTGGTCGAGCAGCGTGGGCACGACGTTGAGGGTGGCCCGGGCCCCCGCCTCCATCGCCAGGGTCGGCGCGTCGGTGTAGCCGCGCACCGCGTGGAGGCGCACCCACGGCATGATCGGCTCGCCGGTGGTGGGGTCCCGGTAGTCGGGCTGGTGCATGTGGAGCAGAAGGGCGATCTTGGCGCGCATGGGGATGTTGTACCAAAGACGGAGGCTGGGGTGGGCGACCGACGGGCATCGGTCGGCTATGCGCGGCTTCGACGCTCTTGTAGGATGACGGGACCATGCGCAGCCTCATCGATCAGTTTTGTCCGAACTTCCACGACGCCCCGGTCACCGCCGCCGCCTACGATCCGTGGAGCGGCACGATGGCGACGGCGGACGCCAACGGCGTCGTGGCGGTGCAGCGGCCCGGCGAGGCCTCCCCCCAGCTGTTCTTTCAGCCCGGGGGGCCGATCCACGGCGCGCTGGCGCTGATCCGCGGCGGCACGCTGGTGGCGGTGGGCGACGAAGACGGCTCGGTGGGCGTGTTCTCCACCGCGGACGGCTCCGAGTACTTCCGGGAGGGCCGCGAGGGCGGCCGGGGTCGGGTGCGGGCCATGCGCGGCATCGCCATCTCCCCGGACGGCGCGATGCTGGCCTCGATCGCCAAAGATCGCTTCGTTCGGGCCTGGGATCTCACCCGCGGCGAGCGGGTCAACGCGTGGCAGGGCTTCGCCGGCGACTCGGTGGCCTTCGACGAGCGGGGCGAGCGCCTGCTGCTGCTCGACGGCCAGGGGCAGCCGCGCCTGTTCGATCTGCTGCGGGTGCAGACCTTCGCGATGGATCACCTGCAGACCCCGGCGGATCGGGCCATCTTCACGCTGGACGGCACCTTGGTGCTGGCCGCGGGCCCCGCCGGCATCGCCTTGCTGCGGGTGGCGGACGGCGCCATGGTCGCCTCCTTCGCGACCCAGGGCGGCACCGGCATCATGAACCTCTTGATCTCGCCGGACAACCAGCGCTGCGCCGTCGTCACCCAGCGCAGCGTGCACATGTTCTCCTTGCCGGACCTGCAGCCGGTGGACAGCATGCGGCACGGCGCCCCCGAACCTTCCGGCGCTGCGGCCTGGTCGCACGTGGGCGTGCGGGTGGGCGGCAACGACGGGCTGCTCCACAGCGGCAAGGGGAGCGCGGCCGGCGGGGTCAGCCTCGCGACGGGCTTCGGCGAGCACCGCCTCGCTGTGCACAACGAGCGGGTCGCCCACTGGAAGGCCGGCGCCCGAAAGGTCGAGGTGGACGTGGGGGCGCCGATCGCCGACGCCCAGATCGACCGGGACGGCCGCATCATCGGCGTGCTGCCCAAGCGCGGCCCCATCGTCGTCTTTGACGTGGACAACGGCAAGAAGGTGTTCGAGGCGAGCCCGGACACCAGCGGCGCCTCGCAGCTCTGCGTGGGCGGCACGGTCATCGCCGCCCGCATGGCCAAGGGCGGCTGCCGGTGGTGGGATCTGGCGAACAACAAGGGCTTCGAGCTCGCGTGGCCCCGGGCCGTGGCCCTGTCCGGCGGCGGCACCTGGCTCGGCGTGGTGACGCCCAAGGGGGCCGTGCGCATCCTCAACCCAGCCGACGGGCGCGAGATCATGAAAGGGCCGGTCCCCGGCGGGCCTTCGCCGGTTCAGCTCCTCTCCTTCGTCAACCGGCGGCCGGACCTGCTGGTGTTTGACGAAGAGGGGATCCTGAGCCACTACGACCTCACCGAGGCCGGTCGCGGCGGCCCCGGGGCCACGGCCCGCGACATCCTCAGCATCCGCGCGCCGGTGGACCGGCTGTGGGGCATCACCGGCGGCGAGCGCTGCGCCCTGCGCCTGCCCGAAGGCGAGACCTGCACCCTGCTGTTCGTCGATCTGCGCAGCGGGCAGCTCAGCGCCGAGCTCACCGGCCTGCACCCCGAGGCGACGGTGGACCCCGAGACCGGCGACGTGCTGCAGCCGGCCCGCTCGGCGGCCGTGCTGGAGTCGGA
>CANHON010000383.1 GCA_947462115.1 Deltaproteobacteria bacterium
AGAAGGGCCCGTCGTCGAGCAGGTGGAGCTCCTGGTCGATCGTCGGCGTGGGGTCCGGCAGCTCCAACAGCAGGCGGTCGGCGCTCTGCAGCGCCCGCGCGACGTGCTCCATGCCCGGCGGTAGCGCGCCCGCCCCGAGCCATCCGGCGATCTCGTGGGGGTTGGCCTGCAGCCAGGGGGGCGCGTCGATGGACAGCTCGGTCCCGTCCCCGAGGCTCATGCGGGTGATGCGGCCGCCGTTTCGGCCGAAGGAGGCGATGGACGCGCCGGTCTTGCGCTCTCCCCCGGCCGCGAGGAACCGCCGCAGCAGCAGCTCGGCGCAGGCGTCGACGCCGCCCACCGGCTCGACCAAGGTGGCGTCGTGCGGCACAAAGTGGTGCCACCAGGCGGTGCTCGCCGACAGCGCCTCGGCGGCGGCGCCCCAGCGGCGGCGCGCATAGCGGGCGAAGTGCATCCGGTGGAGCGGCTCTCCAAAGCGCCGGATCGACCAATCTTTGTAGCTGCGCTCCTCTTGCCCGCCGCCGATCGCCTCCGCGATCACGCTGCGGGCGCGGGCCCGGAGCAGCGCACCGAGCGCCTCCGTCCCCGCGGTCAACCCCAGGAGACGGGCGCGGTCGCGGCGCCCCAAGGGCAGCGTCAGGACGTGGCCGTCCAGCACCACCGCCCGTTGGCGCGGCGTCGCAGGGCGGAGCGGTCCGAGGACGCCCTCGAGCCGGTGCTGGTCGGCTGCCCGGGCGCGCCACGGGGCCGGATCGAGGCTGGGCTCGACGGCCGGTCCGTCGCCGGGATCGAGCCAAAGCACCCGCTCCCCTGCCGCGATCAGCGCGTTTGCGGCGATGAGCGCAGGGAGACCCCTCCCAAAAACGACGCGCGGCGCGGGCATCCAGTCCTCCAGCGGGTCGGAAGCGCGAGCCCGCGGCGGCGCTTATCCTCGGCTGGCGACGGCGCCGCAGCGCGACCGGCGGGGAGGTGCAGATGTCCGAGGGCCCGTGGCGCAACCCAGTCCCGACAGTGGACGCCGTGATCCGCGTCCAGCAGGCGGGCGAGGAGGCGATCGTCCTGATTCGGCGGCGGAATGAGCCCGTTGGCTGGGCGCTGCCGGGCGGTTTTGTGGACGAAGGGGAGCAGCTCGCCGCGGCCTGTCGCCGAGAGGCCCGCGAGGAGACCGGCCTCGAGGTGGTCCTGGAGGAGCTGCTCTATGTGTACTCCAACCCGGACCGGGATCGCCGCAAGCACACCGTCTCTACGGTGTTCACCGCCCGCGGCTCTGCTGTCCCGATCGGTCAGGACGACGCTGCTGAGGCTATTTTGGTGCCGGTTTCTCAGCTAGGCTTGATGGCGGAGCGCGGGGTCGGGCCGGGCGGCCTGCCCATCGTCTTCGACCACGCCCTGATCTTGCGCGACGCGCTCCGCTTCTTCGACACGGGGCTGCGGCCGCGGCCGGTAGATGATCAGCGATGAGCCGCCGTAGGTCTTGAGCCGGTCTTGCACCAAGCCGCCGACCGCGGCGGGCAGGCGGGCGCCCGTGCGGTGCTCCAACACCAGCCACCGGGGCGCCAAGGCCGCGCCGACCTTCAGCCAGCCCTCGGGATCATCCTTGTAGGGCGGATCCATGAAGACGAGGTCGATCGGCTCGCCGGCCGTCGCGGTGAAGCGGCGGGCGTCGAGGGGCCGCACGTCGAGGTTCAGCCCGAGGCTGTCGGCTGAACGGCGGAGCTCGCGCGCGACCCTCGGATCCCGCTCGACGACGATCACCGGGTCGGCGCCGCGGGAGGCCGCTTCGATCGCCATCAGCCCGCTGCCGCCAAAGAGATCGACGACCCGCCACCCGTCGAGGTGCTGGCCGATCATCGAGAACAGCGCCTCGCGGACGATCGCCGCGGTCGGCCGGAGGTCCTGCCCGGCAGGGACGGCGATGGTCCGCCCGCGCAGCCGGCCGCCGGTGATCCGCACGCTCACGGGCTCGGCTCCACCGCCGGGACCTCGGCCGCCGTCGGTCCAGCGGGCCGGATGACCCGACCCTCCGCGTCCTTCGGGGGCAGCTGAATGGGCCGGGCGTTCGAGGGCAGCGCCGGCAGGCTCGTCTTGAGCGTCCAGGTGCACTCACCGGACTGGCAGGTGCAGCGGTCCAGGGCCTGAAAACACGGGCGCTGCTCACAGGTGGTGCTGATCCCTGCGGCGGCCGCGCTGGCCGACACGCAGAGCTCGCCGCCGCAGCCGGCCGTGGCACAGCCGGCGTCCGCGCTGCACTCCCCCGACGTGCTGGGCCCCTCCACCCGCTCCCGGCAGTCCGCGTACATGCGCTGCGGGTCGGGGCCGGCGGTCGCGGCGCTCGCCGTCACGGGCGCTGGGCTCGGCGTTGCCACCTCGGGGCCCCCGACCGGGGCGGAGCTGGCGCCGCCCGCGCAGGCCTGGGCGCCGATCAACAACAGCGCGCTGAGCCACGTTTGCTTGCTGGCATCGATCCTCGTCCTGGTCCCCACATGCACCTCTGGCGGTCCCCTAACCGTCCCCCACCGCCCGAGGCGCGCTCCATGGGCTGCTCCGCGCGGTTGGGCGCGCCGTCGCGGAGCTTGCCGGGGGCTCCTTGAGGCAGAGCGCGCTCCGATCGGCCGCCCGGCCGCGCCCTTGGTCTGCGCGGTGTAAGAGCTGCGCCATTGGCGCTGGCATCGCCTTGTGGCCACGGCGCCCGCGCATTAGTCCACGGTCCCAAACGGGTGGACAGTCCTGCGCCTCGGCGCAGCGGGGCTTCAGGCTCTGAGATTGCCGCTCCAAACAGCTGATCCCACTATTCAGCACCGCGCCCCTCGCGCGGCACGCAACCCCACCGGGACATCGAACCGGTCATCCAACAGGGCAAACACATGGCTCAGTGGAAGCGTGCAGTCCTCTTCGCCGCGCCGATCCTCGTCGCGGCGGCGTCGATCGCAGTAGTCGCCGGCAGCAGCCACGCTGATCCCAACACGGCCACCGAGGAGGTCTTCCCGATCGGTGAGAAGTTCCTCCTGCCCCCGCCTTCGCCGCTGCTCGCGGATCCCAATCGGACTTGGGACAACGAGCGCGTGGCCTACGGCGCGGTGGGCTCGGAGGGCGTGCTGGAGCAGCCGATCGCGTACAGCCACAAGCTGCACGCGGGGAAGCTGCAGATTCAGTGTGAATACTGCCACTTCAACGCGCGGCGGTCCCGCCACGCCGGCGTGCCCACCTCCTCGACCTGCATGAACTGTCACAAGTACGTGCCGAAGGACGGGCGCAGCCCCGAGGCGCTCGCGGCCCTCAACACGCTGCAGGAGTACCACGACAAGGGCGAGCCCATCCCGTGGGTCAAGGTCCACGATGAGCCTGACTTCGTGTACTTCACCCACAAGCGGCACGTGAAGGGTGGCGTCACCTGTCAAGAGTGCCATGGCCAGGTTCAGGACGACATGACCGTCGCGTACCGCACCGGCGAGCTCACCATGGGCTGGTGTCTGAACTGCCACGAGAATCACCCCAAGGTTGACGAGAACTACGGTGCCCAGGCGGAGCTCCGCCGCGCCGAGCTCAAGGACTGCTGGACCTGCCACCAGTGAACGCATTCGGAGCCTGAGATGACCATTTTGAACCGACGCGACTTCATGAAAGTCGCGGGTGTCACGGCGGCCGCAGGTGCGGTGGCGTGTGATCCCCGGGTCCCACTGGAGAAGGTGCTGCCCTATGTGGTGCAGCCCGAGCAGATCGTGCCCGGCGTCCCGACCTGGTTCGCGACGCAGTGCAACGAGTGCTCCGCCCACTGCGGCGTCGAGGCCAAGAACCGCGAAGGCCGCATCATCAAGCTGGAGGGCAACCGCAACCACCCTGGCAACAACGGGCGGCTCTGCTCGATGGGCTTGGCGGGTCTGCAGGCCACGTACAGCCCCGATCGCTTCGCGGGCCCGATGGTCGCGGGCGCCGCGAAGACCTGGGAAGAAGCCCAGGCCGCGGCGGTCAGCGCCATCAAGGGCGCCAAGAAGGTGGCTTGGCTCGGCAACAGCCGCACCGGCGCCACCGGCGCGCTCATCTCGGCCTTCATGAAGGCGCTGGGCAGCGAGGCGACCTTCTTCGAGCCGATGAGCGGGGCGACCTCCCTGCGGGCGGCTTGCCGGCAAGTCTTCGGCGTGGACGGCGTGCCCACCTACGAGCTGCGCGGCGCCCACACGGTGCTGAGCTTCGGCGCGGAGTTCTTGTCCACCTGGGGTGGCATGGACCTCCGGCAGGGCTGGGCCGACAGCCGTGACCCGGCCATCGGCGGCTTCGTCAGCCGCACGGTGTGCGTGGAGCCGCGCATCGGCAACACCTCCGCCGTCGCCGACCTGCACCTGCAGGCCGTCCCCGGCTCGGAGGCCGCCCTGGCCCTGGCGATGGCGAAGATGCTCGCCGACAAGAAGGGCTACTCGGGCGCCGCTTCGGCGGCCCTCGCGGGCGCCGATGTTGAAGGCGCCATCAAGGCCGCTGGGGTGAGCGCAGAGCGCGTGGCGGAGGTCGTCGGCTTCCTCGCCGCCGCCCCCAGCGTCGTCCTCCCGGGCGGCGTGCACACCGCCGCGAACGCCACCGCGCTCGCCGCCGCGACCCTCCTCCTCAACGAGGTGGCGGGCAACGTCGGCGTGTC
>CANHON010000384.1 GCA_947462115.1 Deltaproteobacteria bacterium
CAGGTTCTGTAACGGGAGCCGGTTCTTGTGTCGGACCCCATATAGGTCCTTCAAGAAGTCCGTGCTGAACGCGATCGTCTTGCCCTGAAGGACCGTTTGAAAGGCTTTGGACCCCGTCGCATGACCGATCCGCCACCGATGCCGCGCGCCCAGAGCGAGCAGCTGAATCGCCAACACGCTCTTTCCGCTGCCAGGTCCGCCCCGGACGACGATGACCTTTCGACCGTCCAATCCCGCTTCTTTACGGTTGCGGGCGTCGTGCACAGCGCTCTCGATCGCGAAAAACGCGGTGCGTTGCTCGTCCAGCAAGGTCCACTCGCGGTTCTGCTGGATCGTGTCGTTCAGCAGATCCAGCAGCTTCGGCGACGGAAGGGGCCGGCCGAGGCTCACCCGGTCTGCGGCCGCGCTGCCTGGCCCCGGCAGCAGTCGTACTGCCAACCAGTCTGCGAACCGAGCTTCGTCGTTGGCCGCGAAAAGCGGCACCTCCGTGATGAGCACGCCGTATCGAGCGGGGTCACAGAGGCGAGCGAGGGTTCGGACATCGCGCAGGTTGTGCAAGAACGCACACGCAGAAAGATCGAAGGGCGCCGCTCCCTCTGCCGAAAAGGCCGAATGGAAGTTCTGCAGGTGGGTCATGTAGTCACGGGCCTGGGCGCAGGGGTGCAGCTTCAAGCTGCCTCCTACCGTCACATGCTCGTGGTAGGGACCGTCCGCGGCGTGGGACCACTGCTTGAGCTCCACTAGGACTGCGCTGTCATGGCCAGCGGGGGTTCGGCCTGTGATCAGCGCGTCACATCGCGTGGAACTCCCCGGCATGAAAAGCTCAACGAAGATCTCTGCGCCGACGAAGTCCTCGCGGTCGAGGACCGCAGCCAGCGCGGGCAGGGAATTCCGCCACGACGTCGCCTCCTGGTCGCTGACGGCGATCAGAGACAAGCGGGATGCGCCCTCCATCAACACGTTGACCAGAGTGCTCCCCCCGACATCGGCCAGGAATTGGGGGAGCGAAGCGCGGTACAGGGCGTGTGTCACGGGGAAGACTCCAGCTCAACGGCGGTCCGAGCTATCCTTCCGACTGAAGCGCGTCTACATCGCCGGACCCATCCGAGGCGAAGCCAGCGGAACGGGGCGGCTCGCCCGAGGCATCTGAGCCGCCCCTCACAGGTCGAACAGCACCCCCGCCGTCAGCAGCGGCCCCTCGTCATGAAAGCCCTTCAGCGCGTTGATCACAGGGAGACCGCCGCCCACGCGCACGATGAGGTCGGTGCGGGGCGACCACAGCAGGTCGGCGGTCGCGAAGGCGATGCCGCCGCCGGTGTCGGGCTCGGGCGCGCCCGCGAAGGTGGCGGTCTGGTCGAGGCGCGCCTCGAGGCTGCCCCGCAGGCCGAGCTTTTCGCCGGGCTGGTACTGAGCGGCGAGGGTGGCGCGGCCGGAGCGACCGGGCACCGCCGGGAACCGCGCGCCCGGGAGGGGCTGCAGCAGCGTGGCGCTCCCATAGGCCGACCAGGGCCGCCAGGTGCGGGCCACCCAGGCGCCGCCAAATGCCGTCCAGGCGCCCGATCCGAGCTGCGCGCTCATCGGCAGGGCCGCGCCGTCCGGGCCGAGGCTCACCGGGGCGGTGGGCGCGCGCAGGCCGAAGCTCGGGCCGAGCTGGGCGCTCCCGTGGCCGGGCTTTCGGCGCAGCGCGGCGTAGCGGGCCCGCAGCTCGGCGTCTCCGGCGCTCCAGAGCTCGGTCTCGGCGAGGCTGAGGTCGGTGGTCCGGCGGTGGCCGAGCGGCAGGCTCAGGCCGAGGCTCCAAGCCGCGCTGGGCGACCACGAGGCGGCCGGGGTCAAGGTCTGCTCGACGATCTGGACCTGGGCGAGGTTGGGGTCGCCGATCACGTCGGTGCGGCGCACCGCGTCCAGCCCGAGCCGCAGCCGGCCAGCGAAGCCCAGCTCGGCGCCCATCAGGTTGAGCGTGGGATCTCCGCAGGCGCAGACGCTGCAGGCGCGCGCCGGGCGGGCCGCCAAGGCGACGATCAGCAGCAGCGAGGCGACGGGGCGGAGGTGCATGGGGCTTCGGCGGGGCCTCTGGGTTGGGGCGGGCCCCTATATGCCCGCCTGGGTCGATGACAGCCATTCGGCGCGGGCTGCGGCGGCCCGCCGCGGGTGAGGTCGGCCGGGCCTGGGGCGGCCCGCGATCGGGATCGGCTCCCCTGCGCCGATCCCGAAGCCGAATCCGCGGCGCGCCCGCCGACGGCTGGGCTTCACCCCGCGCCGATCGGCTGGGGCCGGTGCGCCCTGCACCCGGTGGCGCGGCGGCCCGACCGGCGCCCTGCGGCCCGCCGGCCCCTTGACGATGGCCTCCATCGGCACTATTCAAGTGTGCGCTTGATCACTTGATCGGCCTCGGCTCCGGGAGCTCCATGTCTGCGTCTTCGCCGTCCTCGCCGTCTTCGCCGCCGCCGTCTTCGCCGTCTTCCTCGCCCCCGGCTGCGGGCCCGCCGGCGCAGCCCTCCCCCGCGCGGCGCTTCAAGGACGCCGCCTACGCGGAGCTCGCCGAGGTCGGCAAGGCCTTGGCGAGCCCGGCCCGCCTGGAGATCGTCGAGCTGCTCGCCCAGGCGCCGCGCTCGGTCGAGCGGCTCGCCGTCGAGCTCGGCCAGTCGGTGGCCAACACCTCGCACCACCTCCAGGCGCTCAAGCGCGCCCACCTCGTCCGCGCGCGGCGCGAGGGCCTGCACGTGGTCTACGCCCTCGCCGGCGACGACGTCGCGCAGCTCCTGGTCCACCTGCATGCGGTGGCGGCGCAGCGCAGCGCCGAGCTCGATCGCCTGAGCCGCGCCTTTTTCGATGATCCGGCGGGGCTTGAGCCCATCGACCGGGACACCTTGCGCGAGCGGCTGCGGCTCGGCGAGGTCGTGCTGCTCGACGTGCGGCCGGCCCAGGAGTTCGCCGCGGGGCACCTGCCGGGCGCGCGCTCCGCGCCGCTGGCCGAGCTCGAGGCGATGTTCGCGTCCCCGGCCTCGGCCGAGGGCCCGTCGCCGGTCGAGGGCCTCCCCCGCGACCGCACCATCGTCGCCTACTGCCGCGGCCCCTTCTGCGCGCTGTCGGCCGAGGCCGCCCGTCGGCTGCGGGTTTTGGGCTATGACGCGCGTCGCACCGATGTCTCCGTCCACAGCTTCGGCGCGGACGGGCCCTCCGCATGAGCGCGCCGCCGGTGCGGCTCGGCCTCCGGGCGAACGCGGCGCAGTTCGCGCTGCTGGTCCTCGTCAACGCCTTCGTCGGCGCGATGGTGGGCATGGAGCGCAGCGTGCTGCCGGCCCTGGCCGAGGCCGAGTTTCACCTCGCGGCCCGCGCGGCGATCTTGTCCTTCATCCTGGTCTTTGGTCTCACCAAGGCGCTGACCAACTACCTCGCGGGGCGGTGGTCGGATCGCTTCGGGCGCAAGCGCGTGCTGGTCGCGGGCTGGCTGTTCGCCGCTCCGGTGCCCTTTTTGCTCATGTGGGCGCCGAGCTGGGGGTGGGTGCTCGCGGCCAACCTGCTGCTGGGCCTCAGCCAAGGCCTCACCTGGTCCACCACCGTGATCATGAAGATCGACCTCGCCGGCCCCAAGGACCGCGGCCTCGCGATGGGCCTCAACGAGTTCGCCGGATACTTCGCGGTCGCGCTCTCGGCCTTGGCCACCGGCCTCATCGCGGCCGAGCACGGCCTGCGCCCCTGGCCCTTCGCGCTCGGCCTCGGCTACGTCGCCATCGGCGGCCTGCTGTCGGTGTTCGCGGTGAAGGACACGCTGCAGCACGTTCATCTCGAGGCGGCCCGCCACGGAGGCGCCCGCCCGCCCGCGCCCTCCCCGCGCGAGGTCTTCACCCGCACCAGCTTCGGCGACCCCGACCTGTCTTCGGTCTGCCAAGCCGGCCTCGTCAACAACCTCAACGACGGCATGGCCTGGGGCATCTTCCCGCTGTTGTTCGCCGCGGCCGGCATGTCGCTCGGTCAGATCGGCGCGCTGGCGGCCATTTACCCGGCGGTCTGGGGCCTCAGTCAGCTCCTGACCGGGGCGCTGTCCGATCGCCTGGGCCGAAAGGGCCTCATCGTCGCCGGCCTGTGGACGCAGGCCGCGGGCATCGTGGTCACGGCGCTGGGCGCCAGCTTCGGCCAGTTCGCGACCGGGGCCGCGCTGCTCGGCCTCGGCACGGCGATGGTCTACCCCACGCTGCTCGCGGCCATCGGCGACCGCGCGCAGCCGAGCTGGCGGGCCTCCGCGGTGGGCGTCTACCGCCTGTGGCGCGACCTCGGCTACGCGGTGGGGGCGCTGCTCGCCGGCATCGTCGCCGACGCCTTCGGGCTCGCGGCGGCCAGCCTCACCGTCGCGGCGCTGACCTTCGGCTCCGTCGTGGTGGTCGCCCTTCGCATGCGAGAGACGCTCGGACGCGGCGGCCCCGAGGCCCTGGGCGGCGGTCGGCCCTGAGCAGAGCGTCCTGGCGCCGACCCCACCCGGCCCGGAACTTCCCCGTCCTTGGCGTGCAGCACGTCAACCGCAACGGGGCGCCCCCCTCCGCTTCGCTGCGGGGCGGCCCGCCCGCCCGGGGTTCGCCGGGGCCCCGGGGGCGGAGGCCGGCCCGGCTCCGTTGGGCTGCGCC
>CANHON010000385.1 GCA_947462115.1 Deltaproteobacteria bacterium
GCGCAGGGCGGGGACTTGGCTGGTGGTCGCGGTCATTCTGGCCTCCTGTACAGCAGGACCCCACAATAGCCCCAGGCCGCCCAGGCGCCAAACCATAAAATGTCCGCGCGCTACAATTCGCGCTCCGCAGTTGGCGCCCCTCGACCCGCAAGGCCGGGCGCACAGCCCCCGCGCCTCGCTCGGAGCCGGACCGACGGCCATGACCCAAACTAGACAAGCCGCCGCGCCGACGGGGACGGCCCGGTGGGGGCGCCCCGGTCGCGGCCTGCAAGCACAGGGATACCCGCCGGGCGCCTGATTTTCCCGGAGCACCGGGCCGAGGGCTGCCCGACCCGGCGCGCATCCCCCTCAGCCGCGCCGACCGCCGAGCCGATGCCGCGCGCACCCGTGCGAGCGCCCGACACCGTCGTGGTACGCTCGCCCATCAGCTCGAGGGACCGATCCGGATGATCCTGACCGCACACGCACCCACCGAAACGCCCCCCGCTACGCCATCTTCGCGCCGACCGGCCGTTCGGCGCCTCGGGGGGCCGTCGCTGCTGATGGCGCTGACCGCCGCCCTCGCGCCGAGCGGGGCGTGGGCCTCGGGCGGCGGCGCCGACGGCATCGGGGCCAGCCTGTCCTTCTTGTGGATCATCCCCTTCGCCGGGATGCTCCTGTCGATCGCCATCATGCCGATGGTGGCCAACCACTGGTGGGAGCGGCACCGCAACCAGGCCCTCGTCGCCGGCGGGTGGTCGCTGCCGATCCTCGGCTACCTCGGCTACCTCATCGCCACCGGCCACCACGCCGCCGAAGCCGAGCACAGCCTGCTCCACGCCGTCGAGGAGTACGCGAGCTTCATCGCCCTGCTCGGCAGCCTGTTTGTCATCAGCGGCGGCATTTTGATCAAGGGTGACCTCGAGGCCAAGCCGGTGGTCAACACCGGCTTCTTGGCCGTCGGCGCGGTCATCGCCAACCTGATCGGCACCACCGGCGCCTCGATGCTGTTGATCCGTCCCCTGCTGCGGACCAACTCCCAGCGGGAATATGTCAAGCATATTCCACTGTTCTTCATCTTTTTGGTGTCGAACATCGGCGGCGCGCTCACGCCCATCGGCGATCCGCCGCTGTTCCTCGGCTACCTGCGCGGGGTGCCCTTCTTCTGGACCGTGGAGCACCTGTTCGGCATCTGGATCGTGCCGGTCGGGATCTTGCTCGTATTGTTCTTCGCGGTGGACACCTACTTCTACGGCCGCGAGCCCAAAGAAGCGCTGATCCGCGACCGCGCCGAAGCCCAGCCCATGGGCGTCGAGGGCACGCTCAACTTCGCGCTGCTCGCCGGCGTGGTGGCGGCGGTGCTGCTGCTCTCGCCCGAACAAGGCAAGCACGACTTCCGCAACTACTACGTGCGGGAGGTCGTGATGCTCGCGCTCGCCGGCGTCAGCATGTGGAAGACCAGCAAGTCGATCCGCCAGGCCAACGGCTTCACCTTCGGGCCCATCCTGGAGGTGGCGGCGCTGTTCAGCGGCATCTTCATCACGATGATCCCGGCGATGATGCTGCTGCAGACCCACGGCGCCGCGCTCGCGCTCACCAAGCCCGTCCAGTACTTCTGGGCGACCGGCATGCTGTCGAGCTTCCTCGACAACGCCCCCACCTACGTCACCTTCGCGGCCCTGGCCTGCAGCAACGTCGCCGAGTGCACGACCGCCGAGAACCTCAGCACGCTGGCGGCCAGCCCTGAAGGGCAGCCCCTGCTCGTCGCGATCGCCTGCGGCGCGGTGTTCATGGGCGCCAACAGCTACATCGGCAACGGCCCCAACTTCATGGTGCGGGCCATCGCCGAGGAGAACGGCTACCGCATGCCGTCCTTCTTTGGCTACGTGGGCTGGGCCATGCTGGTGCTCCTGCCGATCTTCGGCGTCGTGACGCTGATCTTCTTCACGTGAGCGTCGGGGCTCCGCAGGGGGCGGGGCCCACCGCCGCAGGCAGGGTCTGGCGGCTGCTCGGGTGGTCGACCGCCGCCCTCCTCAGCGGCTTCGCCTCGCTCCAAGCGGCCCAGTGGCCCCCGCCGGCCCCGCCCCAGCCGACGGTCGCGCTGCGTGCCCGACCGCTGCTCCCCGAGGAGCGTGAGGCCCTGAACGCCCACCAGCAGCGCCTTCAGGCCCAGATCGACGCCGCGGCCGCCCGTTTGGACCGGTGGCCCGCCGCCGCCGAGCTCGAGGGCGCCGATCCCGCTGGCGCGCCCCTGCTGCCCGACGGCCTGCCCGACAACCCGGCGGCGGACGGCGTCGGCTGGGTCCTCCGCTGGTGCGCCGGCGAGGCCGCGCCCCCGCCCGGCCCCGACTGGCTCTACTGCCCCGCCACCGGCCGCATCGGGCCGGCCGGCCTCGAGGGCAGCGCCGCGGGCAGCCCCAGCCCGACGCCGAGCGGCGCGACGCCAGCGGTCGAGGCTCAGTAGTCGAAGGCGAAAATAGCCTGCACCACGTATTCGCCGTCCGGCAGCGGCGCTTGTTCGACCCGGCTGCCCTCCCCCAAGTAGGCCGCCTCCACCCCCGCGAGGCCATAGGCGAAGACTGGCGCGTCCTCCCCGAGGCGGGCGTAGGCGGCGTTGATCTGGGGGTAGGCCAAGGGGCTCAGCGCTTCGACCGAGGGCAGCATCACCTCGATCTCCGGGTGCAGCGCCCCGACGCCGAGCTCCAGCGTCTCCGGCAGCGGGCTCGGCAAGGACTGCACGCCGCAGGCCCCCTCCCAGGGCGACGAAGACAAGCGCCACCACGCATAGATGACCGGATCGGGGACCTCGAGGGGCTCGGCCTCGGTCAGGTCGAGCGAGACCTCGCAGGCGACCGCCGCGCTGTCGTCGAGCACGACCACCGCGAGCGAGGCCCCCTCGGCCCGCAGCGCGCCATCGACCACCGGCAAGGTGGCCGACAGCTTCCACCAATAGCCAGCGGTGCCGTCGCCGCCGTCTTCGCCGCCGCCGGCGCCGTCTTCATCCGCGGCCGCGCCGAGGCCCGAGTCGCCGGCGCCGAGGGCGAAGTCCCCGGCGGAGCAGCCCGTGGCCGACCAGAGCAGCGCGCTGCTCGCCCATCCGGTCCATCGTGTGGCCATCGTGTGTCCCCTCCCGCGCGGCGCTGCGCCGACGAGGCTACCCGCCGACGCGCAGCCCCGCTATGGCTCAGAGCTTGAGCGCGTCGCTGGGCCAGAGCGTGTAGCGGGCGCCGTCCACCCACGCCGCCTCGGCCTCGGGCGGATCACCGGCCAGCAGGGCCTCGTCGAAGGCGGAGCCGGCGGGCACCCACGCCTTGGCGTCCCAGCTCACGTACCAGCCGAGGGACTGGCCGGGGAAGGGCGCGGTGGCCTTGACCGAGGGGTGAAGGGGCCCAAAAGCGACGAGCAGCGGGCCGCCGAGGTCGTCCCGGGTGCCCTCCTTGCCCCGGCAGTCGTGCTCCGTCTCGACGAGCTCCAGCTCAAAAGCGACCTCGCAGGCCGGGCAGCCCTCGATGCGCTGGGGATCGATGGGGGCGCCGACCACGCGCTGGACCCGGGCGCAGGCCAGCAGCTCGGGGTCGAGCCGGCGCTCCCAGGCGTCGGGGAAGAAGGTCCAGACGAAGTAGCCCTCGGGCGCCTCCCCTGCCGTCAGATAGCCCTGCTGCACGGCAAAGCCGACCTCGTCGCCCCCGCAGCCCACGAGCAGGAGGCCGAGCCCGAGGGCCGCGCGCCGACGCTGGGCGCTCATAGGCCGAAGGCCGAGCTGAACGGGCGGCCCACGAAGTAGCCGTCCGAGAGGAAGATCGCCCGCTCGGTGTCGAGGGGCTGATCGACCCCGGCCTCATCTTCGACGACGCCGAGCCCGTCGGTCTCGTAGCCGACGACGAACTGTTGGTCGGTGAAGCGGAGCGTCCCATCGTAATCGGTGTGGATGACGCCCTGGAGCAGGGCCGGGGCCAGCGCCTCGTAGTCGCTGAAGCGGGCGGCGTAGGCCGCGCGGGCCTCCTCCGTGGGGTGCGCGATGCCAAAGCCGAGCACCTTGCCCGCCAGCCACACCTCGGGATCGCCCCCCAGCGCGCTCAAGTCGGCTTGGTCGCAGTCGCCCTCGACGCCCTGGATGGCGGCGCCAGCGTCGGCGAGCTCCCAGGCGGCGAGGATGGTGGGCACGTCGGCGTACCAGTCGACCGGGGCGGCCAAGCTGGGATCGAGCACCAGCACGCACTGACCGCGCCGCGCGTTGAAGTCGTCCCGCCACCGTCGCGCCTCGGTGAAGTGCAGCCGCACCGACTCCGCGACCCCCGGCACATCGCCGTGGGCGCCCCCCACGAGGCCGAGCGCCCAGGTGACCTGCATCTGATCCACGACGTAGTCGAACTCGACCGGCGCGCCCGTGTCGTCGGGCTCACCAGAGTCGGCGTCCGCGTCGGCGTCGGAATCCGCGTCCGCGTCCGCGTCGGTGTCGGCCTCTTCATCGGCCTTGGCCGGCGCTTCGGTCGCCTCCACGCAGCCCATGACCCAGCCAAACAGCGCCCAGGTGCTCCAACGCATCGCAGCTCCTCGCCCTACGCGGGCCATCGCCGGCGCACA
>CANHON010000386.1 GCA_947462115.1 Deltaproteobacteria bacterium
AGCAACGAGGTCGATGGTGACGCTACGTTTAGTCGCGCCCGAAGCTCACTCGTCAATAGGGCGGTGAGGGTAGCGAGGGTGGTCTCTTTAGCCGCCGCAGGGCTTGGCGCCGGCGTGATAGTTGCCCAATGTTGGCGTTGGGCTAGGAACTCCCGAATCGACACGCTCCACAGTCGGTCGAACTCGGTCCGAAGCGGATGATCTTTTAGTGAGGCCAAAGTGGCGCTTGCCGACTCGGGCCATCCCACAAACTGGATCATGTCAAGCAGTGAGAGAGACTCCTGTGGAAAGTGGTGGGCAGGGGGAAAGGTTTTGAGGAGCAGCTGTTTGCTAATGTCGCTCTGCGCGTCAGGGCGACGCGGCGAGAACGTCGTGTATGCGGGGTCGCCGCGAAGTTCGAAGTCTGGCCCGCCGTACAGTTTCGCGTACTGCCCCGCATAGTAAGCGCCGAGCGTCTCTTCGAGCAGCTTCCAGTTCGCCGTCAGGATGAAGACCAGCCGAGGGTGGTACAAGAGGCGCAGCGCGTGCAGCAGCTCCGGGCTCCGGCGGACCTGCATGTCGGCGTCGTCGACGGGGATGAGCACCACCCCGCCTCGTCCCACGCAGGTGGTCTCTGAGCCTTCGATGGCGACGAAAAGCTCGTTGAGCGCGTTATTTAGCTTCCGTCCGAAGCCAGTAAGGGTCTCCAGTCGGCGCCGATCTGCGTCGGTGCGCTGGGCGAAGGTCTGCCCGCTGTCGGGGCCGTTCTCCCAGGCGGCGACGGCGGCGTCAATCAGCTCGCTCCAGCCTCGCCGCAAGTCGCGCTCGACGCGGTCGCCCCGTTGGAGCGAGGCGAGCGAGATGCAGCCTTCGAGGCGGTTGTTGTGCACCACCTCGACCAACCCGCGCAGCGACTCGAGCAGCCACGCGACGATGGGCACCGAGGGAGGCATCGGGTCGAAGTCGAGGGGCGGCATGCACAGCACCCGCTTCGCGACGCTCTCGCTGTAGATCGACCGCGAGCGGACCTCCTCAACGCGCTTCTCCTCTTCCGGAGTGTCAGCTTTTTTCTTGGTCGCATACGCGGCTTCATCAGCGTCGCGGCGCGCCTTCGCGCCCTTGCTCGCGTTGGGCCGGTGGGCGGAGAGCCGGTCGAGGAGCGTCAGCATCAGCGAGCTCTTGCCGGTCCCGCGGCCGCCGTCGATCAACAGCACGCGCGGGCTTCGGCTGGCATCGGGCCGCGCGAAGGGTGCGTCCTCCTGGATGTCCTTGTTATTCAGGGCGGTTTCGTTCTGCTTCACGATGCTCCACAGCGCCTGCTGGGCCTCGCGCAGGGACCGCGCTTGCTCGGGCAGCAGCTCGTCCACGCTCAGCGGCCGGCTGTCGGCGGGGGGCTGAATCTCGTTGCTCGGTGGCCAGGTCATGCGCGCTCCGGTTGCTCGATGGGCGGAGCTTACCGACCCGCAGCGCCCCCGATCGGCCCGCCGCCCACCGCCCGACGCACCGAACCACCAAAATGACCTCATGCAAGCCAATCCCGAGCATCGCCCCTCCTCCCACTCCACCCCCCGCCACCGCGCTCCCCGTGGCGCGCCGCGCCCCCGCGCCCGGAGCACACCGGCCCCACCCAGCCGAATCCACCGTGCCCATCGGTGTTCTGCCGCGGTCGGCGCGCCGGCCGGGCCGGGGCCTCCGGTACACTCCGCGGGCCCCCACGAACCGCCGAGCCCCCATGCACGACCTCCGCATCGCCGCCGAAGCCATCGCTTGGCCCTTCTGCGCGCCGGCGGGGCTGCTCTCGGGCGGGCAGGGGCTCGACCCGGCGGCGCTGCGCCCGGGCTTCGCCATCCGGGCCGGCTGCCACGGGCCCGACGAGCTCGCCATCGACGCCGGCGAGGCCTGCTGGGGTCCCCGCTCGCCCTGGGCCGCGCGCCGCGGGGGCGGCGACGGGGGCGGCCTCCTCGACTATCTGCGCTACTGGTCGGGCCGGCTGCTGTGGATCGACGGCGACCACGCCCGCCTGCGCGCCGACGCGGCCCGGCCCCTGACCAGCCCGGGCGCCGGGCGGTCGGCCACATCGCCCGACCGGCCAGGGCGCGAGGTGCTGGCCTGGCGCTTCCTCTCGCTGCGGCTGCCCGCCGAGCTGCTCCTCGCGGGCCTCGCCGCCGAGGCCGACGACACGGGCTGCGCGCCGCGGCGGGTGGCGCTGCTGCCGCCGCTGCTGCGGTTCTCGCGGCCCACCGCCCACCTGCACGCCCACCACGGGCAGGTCTCGGCGAGCGCGCAGGTCTGGGCGGGGCTGCCTGGCCGCTTCATCGGCTGGCTGCGCGATCCGAGCAAGGCGCCGCCCGGGCCCATGCCCGGCGAGCCGCTGGCCGAGGCCCTGCAGACCGACGACCCCGGCACCAAGGCCCCCCGGCCGAGCAGCCGGCGGCTGAGCTGGGTCGAGGTGATGCTGCGGGCGAAGGTGATCGAGCAGCGCATGATGCTTCACTTTGCCCTGCACGAGGGCGCTTTCGGGCCTTGCTGCGCGTGCTGGAGGGGCGAGCCCGAGGCGGCCTTGGGCGCCCACGAGCTGCTGACGATGCGCGCCGAGGCCGAGCAGGAGCAGCCCGCCCGCGCCCGCACCAACCTGCGCCTCGAGGCGCTGCTCTCGCGGGGCCTGCCCGAGCTCGCCGAGCGGGGCCGCGCGCCCGACGCCCTGGTCACCTCGCCCCACACCGGCACCCAGCTGCTTCAGCAGGCCCTGCGCGCCGCCGCGCGGAGCGGCGACTCGGCCGCCGCCAAGACCCCCGGCCAACGCGCCGACGAGACGCTGGAGAAGGCGCTCTGTCAGCTGCTCCGCGTCCGCACGCTGCTCCACCAGGCCCTCACCATGGACCCGAGCCGCCCCGGCCTGCGGTCCTTCCGCGAGGACTACGAGGGGCCCGCCGAGCGCTACACCGGGCCGCCGCTGACGGGCGAGGCGTTCTCCCGCCGCATCGGGGCCCAACACTTGCAGGTCGCCGCGATCGAGGTGCGCACCGCACCCGGATCTGATCGGGTGAACCCGCTCGACACTAGCATCCAGCACGTTCATCAGCGCAAGCCCGGCGCGCCTGAGTTCGGCTGGGTGCCGCACCTCAGCCGCAGCTTCGACGCGCTCCGCGGGGTGCCCCCGGGGCCCGACCGAACGCGGCGGTGCTTCGAGTCCCTTCACCAGACCTGGCAGCGCGCCCAGCTGCTCGTTCAGCGCGTGCAGCACGCCGAGCGCAGCGGGCAGCGGCCGACGGCGGCGATCCGCGGCATCGACCTCTGCGGCGAAGAGCGCGAGGGGCCGCTGTGGATGTTCGCCCCCATCTTGGCCCGGCTGCGCGAGGCCCTCGACCAGGCGGCGCGACGCGACGGGCTGCCGGCGCCCGGGCTGACCCTGCACTGCGGCGAGAGCTTCGCCCACCTGCTCACCGGCCTGCGCGCCGTTCATGAGCCCCTCTCGCGCGGGCTCTGGCGCCAAGGCGACCGGCTCGGCCACGCGCTTGCATTGGGCGTCTCGCCGAAGGTGTGGGTGCAGCGACGGCCGGTGGTCGCCGTGCGCGCCCTCGACCGCCTGTTCGATCTCAGCTGGCTGCGCGCCAACGCCGGGCCGCTCGGCATTACCCTGAGCGCAGATGACCTGCTGCGCGTCGATCTCGGCATCGCCGAGGCCAAGGCCACGCTCGGGCTGCCCCAGCGCTCACCGCCCGCGGCCGACGGCGCGCCCGACTGCGCCTACGCCGCCAGCCACCACCTCGCGGTCGAAGACTACGCGCCCCTCACGGCGCCGGTCAGCGCCAGCCAAGCGCCCCACCTCCGGCGGCGCCTCGGCCCCCTGCTCGACCTCGCGCGCGACGGGCACCTCGACGGCGGGGCCTTCATCGAGGTCGAGACGGCGCCGGAGCTGGCCCTGCTGCGCGCCACGTCAAAGACCCTCGCCGCCCACCTCGCGGCCAACCAAGTCACCATCGAGGTCAACCCCACCTCCAACCTGTTGGTCGGCGCGCTGCACTCGCCCCTCGATCAGCCGCGCTTCTGGCGACGGGGGCTCAAAGAGGGCGCCCGCACGGCGCTCCCGCTCTGCCTCTCGGCCGATGACCCGCTGGCCTTCGCCACCGAGCTCGAAGACGAGGTCGCCTACGCCTGGGCCGGCATGGTCGTGGCCGGCGGCCTCTCGGCCAGCTTCGCCCGCGGCTGGATCGACGACGCCCTGGCCGTGGCCTACCAAGCGCGTTTTACGCTGGCCGATGGGGCGACGGGCGCTGAATAGGGTGCGAACGCGGCCCCAATCGGGCGCCAGCCTCGCCGCGCCCCGTGGGCCCCCTTCGCGCTCCCTTCATTCTCCAAAACAACGTCTGGGCGCGCCCCTTCGGGTCGGCCCACCCCTCCGGGTTCGCGGGCCACCCCGCCGCGGCCAAGGTCCGCGCCGGGCCCGCTCCGCCGCCGCTGCGCGCCGGCCGGCTGCGCCGCCAGGGGTGGGCCTCGCGCGGGGGGCTATTCTTCGGTGGGGGGCTCGGTGTTGGGCTTGAAGCCTTTTGGCGCTGCG
>CANHON010000387.1 GCA_947462115.1 Deltaproteobacteria bacterium
CGAGCTCGAGCCCGCCCAAGTACACCTCAAAGCGATCCGCCAGGCCGTCCCGGACAGTGGCGAGGGCGGCCTGCCAGGCGGGGTAGCCGTAGACGATGGTGGGCTGGCTGAGGCGCGGCTCCACCTCGTCCACCCACCGAAAGAACCAAGCGTCGGGATCGAGGCCGGGATCGATCAGCTCCGAGACCGGCACCCGTGCGAAGCGCGGCGCGGGCACGCCCACGGCCTCCGCGCAGGCGGCGATCAGGGCCTCGGTGTCGTCCATCAGCTCGGGCGTGCCGGCCCCTGCGCGGTACCACTCGAGCATGGTGAACTCGCGCCGGTGGTGCACCCCCTGCTCCTCAGCCCGAAAGCAGGGGCAGATCTGATAGATGCGGTGCAGACCCGCCGCGAGCACCCGCTTCATCGCGAGCTCGGGGCTGGTGTGCAAAAACGCATCGCCGGCGCAGACCGGCTCAAGGTGCTCCTCCATCGCCGGCGTTGGCACGATGGTGGGGGTGTGCACCTCGAGGTAGCCCTGCGCGTCGAACCAGCGGCGCAGCGCGCTCAAGCAGCGGGCCCGCGCCCGGAGCAGCGCAGGCTCCATCGCGCTTACTTCTTGACGCGGGCGACGTACTCGGCGGTGCGGGTATCGACCCGGATGGTCTCGCCCTGCTCGACGAAGAGGGGCACCTGCACCGAAGCGCCGCAGGCCAGCTTGGCGGACTTGGTGGCGCCGGTCGCGGTGTTGCCGCGAACGCTGGGCTCGGTGTACTCGATGACGTCCTCAATGAAGTTGGGCAGCTCGACGTTGATCGCCTTGCCCTTGAAGAACAGGATCTTCACCATGACGCCGTCGATGAAGTACTTGCTCTCCTCTTCGATGGCCTTGCTGTTGACCGGGAGCTGCTCGCCGTTCTCCAGGTTCATGAACCAGTGGTTGTCGCCGTCGGCGTAGAGGTACTGCATCTCGATTTCGTCGACCTCGGCCGCATCGACCTTCTCGCCCGTGCGGAAGGTGGGGTCGATGACGGAGCCGGTGATCATGTTCTTGAGCTTGGTGCGGGTAAAGGCGGTGCCTTTGCCGGGCTTCACAAACTGAAAGTACACAACAACGAAGGGCTGGCCGTCGATCTCGACCTTCAAACCGTTGCGGAACTCAGAGGTATCGTACTTGCCAGCCACGGTGGCTCCTTGGGGGCGTGCGGCCCAATCGGGAAGGGGGTCAGCGCCGTGCCCGGGGGGGACGACGGGCGCCATGGCGCGGGAGGGGCGCCGGCATGGGCCGCGCGGCGGCGGCCCCGAGGCTCAGCGCGGCTAACGTGGCGACACCGATGGGGCAGCGCTCGGCGTGGGCGGTCGGGTGACGAGGCGCGCAGGAGCGCTCGAAGGAGCGCCGACATCGGCCGGCCGGCCCCGGGGTCGGGCGCGGATCGGATAAAGCGGTCGGCGGAGGACGTCCCCATGGCCATGCGCCGCGCGACCAGAACCTTCCCCGATATCCAGAGCTTCGCCGAAGTTTATCACGGAGATCTCCGCAACGGCTTCCTTGTGCTGCCGGCGGAGGCCGTCACCGACGAGCCCGCCAACCCGCTCAAGCTCGACCTGATGCTGCCCGTGGTCGGGCGGGTGGGGCCGATCACCGCCCAAGTGATGAGCCGGACGCCCGAGGGCGGCCTCGCGCTGCGCCTGCCCGAGCTCCAGCTCGAGGCCGGCAAGGGGATCGCCAGCCTCTGGGCGGCGATCGACGAAGTGAAGGCCTGGCTGCTCAGCTCCGGCGCGGTGAGCCCCGCGGGCGGCGGTCCGGCCGACGCGGAGGTTCTGGCGCGGATCGAGGTGCTCGAAGCCGAGAACGCCGTGCTGCGCGATGCCCTCGACACCTTCTTGGACGAGGAGGCGGCGAAGCCCAGCGCCGAGGCGGACCAGGACGCAGCGGAGGGCGAGGGCGACGAGGACGCGCTGATCGACGATGAGGAGCGCGAAGACGACTCGCCCGAGGCCGAGGACGGCGCCGGGGAGCTGGACGCGGACGCGCCCGAGGCCGACGACACGACCGGGGCGCTGGACGAGGGCGGACCGACGCAGCCCAGCCCCGCCCAGCCCGCCGCCAAGACCGCCGCCCGCGGCTTTCAGGTGCCGGACCTGCGCGGCCGGGCCGCTCGGATCAGCGGCGATCTGGGCGGTCACGCCTTCCAAGACGCGCTCGTCACCCTCGCGGCCGATCGCGCCACCGGCCTGCTCACGGCCCGGCTGCCGGACGGGCGCACGCGCTACGGCTTCTGGGAGAAGGGCGGCCCCGTGGGCTTTCGCACCGAGCCGCTCAACGAGGCCGAGGTGCTCGGGGTGCTGCTGCTCCGCGCCCAGCAGATCAACGAGGACCAGCTCCGCAAGAGCCTCGAGCTCATGCGCGCGCGCGGCTGCCGGCAGGGCGAGGCCTTCCTCGACATGGGCGTGATGAGCTACCCGCAGCTCATCATGGTGCTCGGCAAGCAGGTCGAATTCGTGTTCACGCAGGTGCTCGGCGCCAAAGACGGCAGCTTCACCTTCCATGATCTGCCGGCGCTGCCGGAGCCGTTCTTGCCGCCCGCCCTGCGGATCCCCAACATGCTGTTCCGCCGGAGCACCGCGCGCGCCAAAGAGCTGCGCTCCGACGACCTGGCCGCGCACTTCAAGCCGAACATCAACGCCTATGTGGCGCTGCACCCCGACGCGCGGCGCCTGCTCGCCGACGTCAAGATGAGCGACGTCGAAAAGAAGCTGGTGTCCATCATCAGCGAGACGAACCTGCGCCTGCGCGAGGTGTTCACCGTCTCGCCGATCTCCCGCGCCAACACCGCCTGCATCATCTTCGCGCTCGATGAGCTCCGGGTGCTCCAGTACGACGGCGGCGAGAGCCGGGCCGGCTACCTCGCCCGGGTGGCCGAGCTCATCGAGAAGAAAAAGCGGCAGCTCACCCGCTGCACCGAGTTCGACGTCCTCGAGGTCCACTGGATCTCGCTTCAGGAGGAGGTGGAGGCCGCGCACCGCAAGGTGGCCGCGGACTTCTCCCCCACGAGCTTCAAGGAGCTCCCCGCCGAGATGTTGGCCGAGCTGGCCAAGATCAACGAGCGCATCAAGACCGCGGCCCACACCCTCCGCAGCACCGACAGCCGGCGGGAGTACCGGAAGCAGATCCTCGAGGGCTTCATGATCGACCAGTCCGCCGAGCTGCTCGGGCGGAAGGGCGAGATGGCCATCATGCGGCACGACCGTCGCGAAGCGGTGGCCTGCTTCGCCAAGGCCCTGGAGCTGGTCCCGAAGAACGCCGAGTACCTCGAAGGCATGGCCCGCGCCCAGGTCAGCTGAGCCAGCCGCCGCGCGATGCGCGAGGGAAGGGGAGGGGAGGGCCGCCGCCCCCTCAAAAACGACAGCGGGGCAGACCCTAAGGATCTGCCCCGCGCGACGCCCCGCTGAGCCTGGGCTCAGTGGGCGTGGTGCTGTTGGCTCTTCGGGAGCACGTGAACGTGGTCGGGGTCGGCCTGCAGGAAGGGGTCGGTGAAGACCAAGGGCGGCGCGCCGGTGAGGAAGCTCCAGACGATGAGCGTCAGCAGCCCGACGAAGCCCGCAGCCATCCCGACCTCGGGGACACCGAGCGGCAGGGTCTCTTCAAACCACACGCCCGGCATGTTCACCAAGAAGCGCTCCAGCCAGATGCCGATGGCCAACAGGATGGTCACGGCGAGGTAGGCGGTGGGGGTCTTCTTGAGGCCGCGGCTGGTGAGCATCGAGAAGGGCATCACGAAGCACATCATGAACACGACCTTGGTGAGCGTCGACCAGGGGGCCAGCTCGGTGCGGAGCAGGATGGCCCCGATCTCCTCGGTCATGTTGCCGTACCAGATGGGCAGGTACTGGGCGAAGGTGGTGTAGCCCCAGAACATGGTGAGCCCGAAGGTCATCTTGCCGAGGTCATGGTACATCGCCGGCTTGATGGCGCCCTCGATGTTCAGCGCCTTGCGGAACAGCAAGGAGAAGATGCCCAGCCACACGAGCCCGCTCCAGAAGCTGCTCATGAAGTACCAGGCCGAGAACATGTTGGTGTACCAGTGGGGCATCAAGCTCATCGACACGTCCACGGCCATCACCGAGAACGAGACGGCGTACACCATCGCGAGGGGAGGGGAGAGGTAGACCTGGGCCTTCTGGGAGGCCTCGATCTCCGCCTTCTCGCCCTTCCAGCCGCCGATCCCAGCGACCATCGCCGCGAGCCCGCTGGGCTCCCAGCCAAAGCGCTCCTTGGCCACACCCATGTCGGCCCGGACGCTGGCCCGGACGAACAGCAGGTTCATGATGATCATCAGGCCGCCGAGGCCGCCGAGCCGCGCCAATACAAACCAAGGCTGGAAGTAGATCGCCTTGTGCGCAGGCATCGGCTCATGGAGCCACGGGTAGGCCTCCATGCCGCCGGCAACCATGAACAGCATGAGCAGCAGGTACATGGGGATGGTCATCAGGCTGAAGGCCTCGGCCATCCGCTTGATTGGCCGCGCCCAGCGGCCCTTGGTGATCACGGAG
>CANHON010000388.1 GCA_947462115.1 Deltaproteobacteria bacterium
CGGCCTCCATGTCCACCGAAGCGGCGCCTCGCACCCCCACAATTGACCTGAGCGATCGGGCTCGCGCGCGGCTCCGGTCGGCGGGGCTCCGGGCCACCGCGCCTCGGCTGGCCGTGCTCGAGGTGCTCGAGGCGGCCCAACGGCCGCTGCAGCACGCTGAGGTCATGGCTGCGCTCGAGGCCAAGGGTGCCCAAGACCGGGCCACGGTGTACCGAATTCTGCATGATCTGAGCGAAGTCGGCTTGCTTCGCCGGCTCACGCTCGGTGACCAGCCTTGGCGCTTCGAGCTCGCCCCGGCGGCGGTGGAGGGCCACGGCAACGATCCGCACCCGCACTTCGTGTGCACCGACTGCGGCGGCGTGCAGTGCCTCGACGCGGTCGAGGTCACCCTCAAGTCTTCGGGCGCCGTCCCCCGATCGGTGTCCCGCGCCGCGGTGGCCATCCAGCTCAGCGGGCGCTGCGACGACTGCACCTGAGGCGCTGTCGCCACCTCCCCCCTCGATCGTCGGTGGACATTGCCCGTCTTTGCGCTTGATGAACGCCACGAATTCCCCCCGGCGCGCCTCGCGAGCCACGGTGGGCTGCTCGCTGTCGGCGGCGACCTCGACCCGGATCGGGTGCTGCTGGCCTACCGCAGCGGGATCTTCCCCTGGTACAGCGAAGATCAGCCCATCCTGTGGTTTTCGCCCAACCCGCGCTTTGTGCTGCGCCCGGACAGCTTCCGGGTGCAGCGCAGCCTCAAAAAGCGGGTCCGGCGCGGTGATTTTGAGGTGCGGCTCGACACCGCCTTCGCCGAGGTCATCGACGGCTGCCGGGATCGCCAGCGGCCGGGCCAGACCGGCACCTGGATCACCGACGAGCTCCGGGCCTCTTGCCTCGCGCTCCACGCCCAAGGCTATGCCCACTCCGCCGAAGCCTGGCGAGACGGCAAGCTGGTGGGCGGCCTGTATGGGATTGGAATCGGGCAGTTCTTCTCCGGGGAGAGCATGTTCGCGGAGGAGCCTGACGCGAGCAAGGTGGCCTTCGTTTGGCTGGCGCAGCAGCTCTTCGCTTGGGGTTTTGGGCTCATCGACTGTCAGGTGCACACTGAGCACCTCGCCCGTTTCGGCGCCGCTGACCTCGGCCGGCGCGCCTACCTCGCGGGTCTGCCTGCGCTCATCGAAGGGCCGCATCGGCCCGGGCCGTGGTCCTTTGATCCCGGCTTCACTCCGCAGTTTTCGGCGGAGAACGACGCGCCCTGACCCTGCGCGGCGGTGGGGCGCCGCGGGCCGCGTGGCAGGCTCCGCCGAAGCCAAGGGCGGGGTGCCGAATGCGCGCGTGGTTTGCCTGGATCTTGAACCACCGGCCGCAGGTGCTGGCGCTGATCGTCGCGCTGAGCCTCGCGTCGGGCGCCTCGTTGTCGCGGGTGAAGCTCGGCAGCTCGATCAAGAAGCTGTTCTTTGGCGAGGCGCCGGAGTACCTCGAGTATATTGAGCAGAGCCGCGTTTTCAGCAATGACGTCGGCTTCGTCATCGCGCTCGACCGGGCCACCCTCACGGGCGGGGAGCCGGGCCTTCCCGAGGCCGCCGCCGAGCGCCTGCGCGCCGCCAGCCGCGCCGTCGCAGAGGTGCCGGGCGTTCGTGCGGTCGCGAGCCTGGACAGCGCCGTGCAGGTGCGGGTGGGCGGAGACGGCACCTTGCTGCTCGAGAGCCCGCTGGAGCAGATTTTGGCCCTTCCGGCCGACCTGCGCGCGGCGCGCCTCGCCACCTTGGCGCAGGACCAAAGGCTGGGCGGCCTGCTGGTGGGGGAGGGCGGCGAGGCCCTGGCCCTGCAGGTCGAGCTCGACGTCAACCCCGACCGCACCGGCGAAGAGGGCGCGGTGCTGCTGGAGCAGATCGACGCCGCGATGGCCTCGGCCGGCCTGCAGCGCGGCGATTGGCACCTCGCGGGCCTGCCGGCGGTGCTGGTGGGCATGCTGGAGCTGACCTGGGAGAACCTGCTGCAGCTGTTCCCCGTCTCTGTGATTGGCCTGCTGGGGGTGATCTTCCTCCTGTTCCGTCGGATGAGCCCGGCTGCCTTGTCGGTGGGGGTCGCCCTGATCTCGGTGCTGTGGACCATGGGGCTCGCCGCGCTCTGGGACCCGGAATTCAGCGTGCTCATCACGGCGGTGCCCGCGGTGGTGCTCGTGGTGAGCTTCTCCGACGTCATTCACCTCTGGAGCGCCTACGAGACCGAGCGCCGGCACGGGTATGATCAGCGCGAGGCGATCCTGCGCAGCGCCTCGGACGTGGGCAAGGCCTGCCTCCTCACGAGCGTGACGACCTTCGTCGGCTTCCTCAGCCTCGCGTTCACGCCCACTCCGATGTTCCGCCAGATGGGGATCACGCTCAGCATCGGCGTGGCGATCGCGCTCGGGCTCGCCGTGACCGTGGTACCGCTGGCCCTCTCGGCCATGAACGCCGACTTGCCGCCGCCAGAGCGCGCGGCCGGCCGACTGACGAGCGGCGTGGTCGAGCGCTCGCGGGCCCTCTCGGTGCGCCACCCCCGCTGGATCATCGGCGCCTGGATGATCGCCGGCGCCTGGGGGATCATCGCGATGCGCGGCTTGCACATCGACACGGACCTCGCCGGGCGCATCGACGAGGACCGACCGATTCGCCGGGACGAGGCGTGGATCGCCAGCCGGTTTAGCGGCGACAACATCGTGCAGCTCTTCATCTCCACCGATTCGCCCGGCGGTGCTGTGCAGCCCGAGCTGCTGGCCAAGCTCGCGGGCCTCCAGCAGGAGCTGGCGGCGCACCCAGAGGTGCAGCACACCCTGTCGGCCGCCGACGTGATCGCTGAGCTGCACGGTGCGTTGACCGCGGGGCCCGCCGCGCTGCCCGAGCAGCCCAACGCGGTGGCCCAAGAGCTCCTGTTGTTGGAGATGGCGGGCGGCGACGCTGGGCTCGGGCGCATGCTCGACGAGGACCGCGGGCGGACCCTCCTCAGCGTGCGGCTCCGACCCATGGGCATGCGCGCCACCGCCGCCGAGGCCGACGCGCTGGCCGAGCGCGCCGCCGCCCGCCTCGCGCCCGCGCGGGTGTCGGTGACGGGGATCCGGCCGCTGCTGGGGCGGTGGCTGGACAACATCCTCACGGGCCAGACCTTCGGGGTGCTCTTCAGCTTGGTGAGCGTGACGGCCCTGATGGCGGTGGGGCTGCGCTCCCTCCGGATCGGGCTGATGTCCATGATCCCCAACGTGATCCCCCTGCTGGTGCTCGGCGGCCTCTGGGGCGCGCTCTACGAGAGCATGGACTCCGACGTCTTCATCATCTGGATGATGGCCGTCGGCATCGCGGTGGACGACACGATCCACTTCTTGATGCGCTGCCGGGTGGAGCTGGAGCGGGCGCCGCCGGGGGCGACGGGCCGCGCGGAGGCCATCGGGCGCACCTTCGACTTCGCGGGCCGGGCCATCGTGATGACCACGGTGGTGCTGATGGCCGGCTTCTTGCCCTTCGCGCTCAGCGACTACCTGACGCTGCGGCTGATCGGCATCTGGATCCCGGTGGTGCTGCTGCTCGCCCTCCTCGCCGACCTGTTGTTGGTGCCGGCGATGGTGCAGGTGGGCTGGTTCCGCCTCGAAGACCGCGGGGCCAAGGACCCGGCCTAAAGCGCCGCCTTCGAGCGAGGGCCCGCGCGCCGCTCCCTTGGGGAGCCGAAAAGCAAGAAGGGCGGCCACCGAAGTGACCGCCCCCTTGATTCTCTACGACCAGCCTGATCCGCCGGAGCGGATCAGAGCCGAGCGGACCCCAACCTTAGTTGAAGGTGCCGCCGGCCTCGGTGCAGGAGGTCGCCGGGTCGTTGGTGAACTCGCTGTAGTAGTACACGGTGGCGTCGGCGGGGTAGTCGTCGCCAGCCACGTCGGCGATGTCACAGGTGCCGACCGCGCCGCCGCCGCAGGGGGTGTTGGCGTAGGTGGTGTCGATGCTGTACTGGGCGCCGATGTCGGTGCACCAGCCTTCGGTGCCGGCGTAGTCCACGAACTCGATGCAGAGGCCCAGGCCGGACCAGTCGCAGGAGTCGGTGGTGGAGCCGCCGCCGTCAGCGCCGCCGTCGGTGGTGCCGTCGGTGGTGCCGTCGGTGGTGCCGTCGGTGGCGCCGGTCTCACCGGTGTCCTTGGCGCCCTTGCAGGCGGTGAAGGCGAGGGCAGCGACGGCGAACAGAGCGATGTTGGTGATCTTCATGATGGTCTCCTCCAGGATTTCAGAGCGAGGGCGTCGGGCGCCAGCGCCCTGCGTCTCGATGGGGGTGAGCAACCGCTCAGGCCCCGCAGCGCGGCAACCGCCGCCCGCGCCACATGCTTACTCGGTCCCACGGCGACCGTCGAGTGTTCAGCGGCCCGATGAGAAAAATCTGTCAGCGACGGGGCGCGATCGGGGGCACCGTCGGCCCGCAGCGGGGCGCGCGCGGGGGTTTCGCGACGCACTCCCAGTAGTTTCAATGGTGTGCGGGACCGTTGGGGGGGACGATCGCCCAATCACAGGCTGCCCA
>CANHON010000389.1 GCA_947462115.1 Deltaproteobacteria bacterium
AGGTTCTTTTCGAGCCCGCGGAGCAGCAGGGCGTCGTCGTCAATCAAGAGGACGTGGATCGGCTTGTCCGACAAAGCGCGCTCCTTGCCCATCGGCTGGGGGACCCAGCCGACGCTCGGGCCTCCGGGTATCTACGTCGGCCGCTGCTCCGGCGCCAAGCCCCGATTGCGCCCGCCGTCGATCCCCGCAGCGGGGCCGCTCTGCGCTACAAAGGGGCGCGCGGCACTGGCCGCCCCGAGGTCAGCACCATGGACGACCTGCTCATCGACCGCTGGCGGGCCGGCGAGACCAACGCCACCACCGCTGTTCGCAACGCCATCCGCAGCGTGGCCGAGCGCGTGCTCGCCCACCGCGCGCTCCACACCTGCCTCGGGCCCCAGGCCCGGGCGCGGCTCCGCAACAACGAGCAGCGCCGCGAGGTGACCGCCGGGATCGCCGCAGAGATCATGCGAAAGCCCGGCCAAAACGCCAACCAAGTCAAGGCCGCGGCCATGATGGCGGCCTGTCGGGTGGCGGTGGAGGGCATGCAGGAGGGGCGGGCCCCGGCCGAGGACGCGCACCTCCCGCCGCCCCTGGCCGTCACCTTCGCCTTGGCGCCGGCGAGCGTTCACCCCCGCATGCGCGAGGCGGCTGAGCGCCACCTCGGCCACTGCGGGCCCTGCCGCGAAGACATCCGGGTGGTGGACAGCATCGTGCGCTCCTGGGACGCCGCCGACACCGACGCCACCCGCGACGATCTCGCCGAGGCGGTCGAAGAGGACGCCTTCCCGCTGCCCCCGGGCATGAACCTCGCGGACCTGATGCGGGACGCGCTCGAGGAGCAGGATCGGGTGGATCGGGGCGTGCCGGCGAGCAGCCCGGCCCGGTCTGCGGGCGCGACGGCCCCCGCGCGGGGCGGCGCCACCCCCGGTCGACCAGGCGCGCGCGCGGCGACCGGGCCTGCACCCGCCCCAAAAGGGGGCGCGGCCAAGGGGATCGCCGCGGTGGTGCTGATCGGGCTCATTGGGGCCGGCGCCTTCTTCTTCACCCGCGGCGGCGCCGCGCCCGAGGTGCGGGCCCCCGCCGGATCGCTCCGCCCGATCGCCGACCGCAGCCCGCCCACCCTCGGCGACACCTCCGGTCTACCGGGCGAGATCAACCAGATCCAGCAGGACCTCGCCAACAAAGACTGCCGGACCGCCGCCGGCCGCGCCCGCCAGCTCGGGGCCGCCAACCCCCAAGCGCCCCGGCTCGCGCTGATCGAGGCGGGGGCCTTCGTGTGCGCGGGCGACGGCGGCAAGGCGCTGCAGGCGCTGGACCGCATGGGCGACCCAGGCCCGCTGCGGGCCCAAGCCGACTGGACCCGCGCCCAGGCCCTGCTGCTGGAAGGGCAGGGTGGCCCCGCGGTGAGCGCCCTCCAGCGCGTCATGACCGGCGATCCCGCGCTGGCGGCCCGGGCCTCCGCCCAGCTGGCCAAGGTCGAGGCGCTCGGCGGCTGAGCGGCGGCTCAGGTCCGGGGCGACAGCGGCGGCAAGCCGGGGCTCAGCCCCTCGCCGGCGAAAAAGCCGTCGCAGCGGCCATCCAGCGCGCAGAACCGGCAGAGGTCGGCCTTGGCGAAGCGGACGACGTCGGGCAAAAAGAGCACCGCCGCTTGCTTTTGGTGCCGGGCGTCCACGTACCACCGGTTTGGGGTGCGCCAGCTCCCGCGCTCGGCGGTCGCCTCCATCAAAACGCAGGCCGGTAGGCCCTTCACGCTGAATCCGACGGAAGTGGGCACGGCGGCCGCCACGGCGTCGGCCAGCGCGGCCGCCTCGGGCACCGGGGGACGGGCGAGCTCGGCGCCGGGGAAGGGGTAGCTGAGCTGAACGGCGCGCGCGCCGGCCGCGACGACCGACCGGGCCGCCTCGACCCACGGCGCCGCCGGGCCCCCGCCGAGGACCAGCGCCGCCCGCACCTCTTGGCCGCGCTGGACGGCCGCCTCCACCGCCGACAGCGCCCGGCTTAGCCCTTCGCCCGGCTCGATCCGCACGACGAGGGCGTCCGCGAGGCCGCCGTGCTCCCCGCCGGCCACGGCCTCCAGATCGTCGAGATCAACGTGCATCACCACTCGCTCGACGCCCTCTGCCCGGGCGATGACCACCGCGGCGCCGAGGTCGGCGCGGGTGGAGAGGCCTGCGCCGGTGAGCACCAGCGTCTCGCAGGGGCGGCTTCGGGGCCCGCGCAGGCCATGGGTGAAGTAGCGGATGTTCTCGATGAGCTCACGGGGATCAAGGCCGCGCGGCGGGACCGGCGCCCCCGCGGCGATCCGGCCCACAATGGCTTGCTGCACGCGAATCTGCACGGTGCGCGGGGCAGGGACCGCCCCCGCCTGGGTCCAACGGAGCATGAGGACCTCCCGGCGGCCGCTAACGCGCGGACCCGTCGCTCAGCAGCCGCCGGCGTCGCCCTCCGCCAGCACGCCGAGCAGCTCGCCCTCGACGGCCGCCCCGCCGGTGAGCAGGCGGCGCTTGCGGGGCCCGCCGAGCGTGGGGTTGAGCTCGATGACGAGGTCCGGCGCGCCATCGCCGTCCACATCGCCGATCCACTCCACCGAGGGGGGCCGGGTCGGGTCATCGGCGCCGCCCAGGGCCTGCCGCTGGGCCGCCGCGCGCTCGGGCATCCCGGCCTCGTCGAGCGCGTGCAGCTCGATGGACAGGCCCATCGCCTCATCCACCCGCAGCAGCCAGGCGCCCTCCGCGGTGGTGGTGAGGCGGTGGCTCTCGCCGGCCATCAGGGCGCCCGGCGCGGGACCGAGCCCCGTGACCGGCCCGACGCGGAGGCCCGGCACCAAGGCCACCACCTCATGCTCCGCCGGCACCTCGGCGGACCCGACCCCACTCGGCCGGAGGCTCAGCGCCTCCTGATCCCAGCCCGGCGCCCGGGCGAGCCGCACCCGCTCGACCCGATCCCCGCGCCCACCGACCACGAGGGCGCTGATCTCCTTGCCATCCCAGGCCGCGATCTGCGGGCCGCTCGCCCCAGGCAGCAGCAGCGGCGCCGGCGCGGCGGGGCCGGTCGCGGCGAGCGCCAGCGCCAAGGGGAAGCGCAGCGAGAGCAGCGGAGCAGCGAAGGGGAGGGCGAAGGCAGCGGACGAGGACGAAGGCCAGGGCAAAGGCGAGGACAAGCTGGGCATTGGGGGCTCCGGGGCCGCCGAGGGGTGGCGGTCACGGTCCACAAAGCAAAGAGCGTGCCAGGGCAACCAGCGTCCGAGTGGTCCGTTCGAGGGCCGAATCGGTACGGATCCACGATTCGTCGAAGCGCCAGCTCGATATTGAAGCTTAGGGCGCCCAGTCGATGGCAGGGACCGCCGGCAGCAGCCCGGCCTCGGCGCCACGCCAGAGCAGCGCCTCCGCGCCAGCACGGCCGTCTTCACCGTAGTCCACGGTGTCCTCGTTGGCGTAGAGCCGGAGGTACGCGTCCACCTCCGCCGCGGTCCGCAGGGGCCCGCCGCGGGCCAGCAGCCACTCGATGGCCTCGGCGCGGTGGGCGAGGCCGTGGGCGATGCTCTCGCGGATCACGTCGGAGATCAAGGCGATGGCCTCGGCGCCGAGGTCGCGGCGGATCACGTTCCCGCCCAGGGGCAGGGGCAGGCCGGTGGTCTGGCCCCACCACGCGCCGATGTCGGCCACGAGGCCAAGGCCGTGCTGATCGAAGGTGAGGCGCCCCTCGTGGATCAGCAGCGCCGCGTCCACCTCGCGCGCGGCCACGGCGGCGAAGACCCGCTCGGGCGGCACGATGGGCACCACCACCGGCACAAAGTCGCCGAGCATCAACCGAAGCACCGTGTAGGCCGTCGTTGTGGTGCCGGGGACCGCGATCCGCCGGCCGCGCAGCGCGCCGAGCTCGGGAAGGCCGGCCGGCCCCATCGGCGCCACGAGCACCGGCCCGTAGCCGCGCCCGACGCTGCCCCCGTGGGGCAACAGCTGCCACTGGGCCGCCAAGCGCGGGTACCAAGCGATGCTCACGGCCGAGACCGCCGGCGCGCGCTCGGCCGGCACGTCGGCGCCCACGTTCAGCGCTTGGGTGTCGGCGGTGTCGATCTCGAAGTCGAGGCCGCGGCTGTCGATGAGCCCGAGCATCAAGGCCCGGAACATGAACAGATCGTCGGCGTCCGGGCTGATGGCGCAGCGCACCCGCATCCCGCCCGCTCGCTTCGCTTCCCCTGGAATTGCCGCCTGTCGCATGGTTTGGCCCCCGCGCGCCCGACCGAGGGGTCCGCGCGCCCCGCTCCCTAGTCCCGGCCGCTGGGCGTGTCGAGGCGGGGTCGGCGGGCGCGGACGGCGCGGCTCAGGCGGTGGGCTCGGCTGTGGCCCGCACCGCGAGGCTGTTGGCCGCTTGGAGCCGCTGGCCGAGGGTGGCGAGGAGGCGCCACAGCAGGGCGTTCCCGAGGGCAGGCTCGCGCTCGCAGAAGTCGGTGAGCTGGTTGCGGCGCACCACGATCGC
>CANHON010000390.1 GCA_947462115.1 Deltaproteobacteria bacterium
CGGGCTGCCCCTGTGGCTGCTCGCCGGGGTCGGGCGGCGACGGGCCCGGGCGGCGCGGCGCGCCGAGCGGGTGTCGGTCTCGATGACCCTGTCGAACCTCGGCCGGGTCGATCTCGCGCCTCTCTTCGCCGGATCTGTCCGAGCGATCAGCTGCGCGACCCTCCCCCCGCCGAGCCCCGGCCTGCCCGTCTTGTGCACCATGACGGGCGTGGTCGACGCCGCGGGGGGCTGCGCGCTGGAGCTCGTGGCGGCGGCCCCGGCCGCTTGGATCAGCCCCGAGGCCCTCGACGGGCTCCTCCGCCAGTGGGCGGCGCAGCTCGGGGGCAGCGCTCCGGTCGGCGCGCCCGCCTCGGGCGATGTCCGAGTTGCCCCTCAACCGCCGGTCCCCTAAGCCCGCCCCTCGCCGCGCCCGAACCGAGGACCCACCTTGCCCCACAGCCCCCTCAGCCACGGTTGGCTGGAGCTCATCCCCTTCCTGTCGGTGCAGCAGCCGACCATCGCTGAGGCCTGGGTGGCCTACCAGAGCGCCCGCGCGGTCGAAGCCCGGATGCGCGCCGCGAACCTCCACGCCGCCGAGGCGATCCAACCCAAGCCAGACGAGGCACTCACCCTCAAGCTGCTGGTGGTGCGCTACGCCGCCGCCGAGGCCGCCCCGCTCGCCGCCGCCGACCTCGCCGCGCTGGGCCCCACCGGCGGGTCCGTGCAGCACCTCGCCGCCGAGCTCGTCGTGGCGGCCGCCAAGGTGCGCCTGGAGGGCCCCGCCGCCGGCCTCGACCCGCTGGTTCGGGTGGAGCACCGCGCGCGGATCACCGGCGTCGAGGTCGTGCTTTTTCGCGCGCTCATCGAGCTGGCGCGGGTCTACACCGAGCTCGGCGAGTCGGTGCGGGCCCGCGAGCTGTTCACCGAGACCATCGACCTCGCCCGCCGGCGCGCCGAGCCCATCGTCGAGGCCCAGAGCCTGCTCAACCTCGGCTACCTCCACGGCGAGGCCGACGACGCTACCAGCTACGCCCGCTACACCGAGCTCGCGCTGCAGATCTTCACCGAGCGCCACCACCACTTCGGCTGCGCGATGGCGCACAACAACCTCGGCGGCGCCGCCCTCCGCCTCGGCGAGATGGACCGGGCCACCCACCACTACCGGGCCGCCGAGGCCATCGCCCACGACCTCAACAACCCCTACGTGCGCGCCTTGACCATCGGCGGGCGGGCGGGCGTCGCCTGCGCGCTGGGGGATCTGAGCACCGGCGCCGTCCTCTACGACGCCAGCAACGATATTTTGATCGGGAGCGGGCACCACTTCTTGGCGGCCCGCCAGCTCCAGCTCCTCGCCGGCTACCAGCTCAACGGCGGGCGCCTCGACGAGGCCGCCGCCAGCCTCCAGGCCGCCATCGCCTCGGCGCGCCAGCACAAATTCCGCTCGGTTTTGTCGCGCTGCCTGGAGCTTGAGGCCGAGCTCAACGAGCGGCGGGGCGACCCCAACGAGGCCCTGCGCTCCTTGCGGGCCCACTTGGACGTGCAGCGGCAGATGTTCGAGGATCTGCTGGCCGAGCGCCTGCGCTCCGCCGAGCACCGCTACCTCGCCCAAGACGCCCGCAAGGAGGTCGAGTTCGAGCGGGCGCGCAGCGAGGCCCTGCGGGCCAAGAATGACGAGCTGCGGGCTGCTCTGGAGGTCCAGCGGGCACTCCAAGACAAGCTGCTGCACATGTCGCGCACCGATCCGCTCACCGGGCTGTCCAACCGGCGCCACATGCGCGAGCTGCTCGACGGCCCGCGCCGCACCCCTGCCGAGGCGCCGCCCCGGCTGAGCCTCCTGCTGATCGACGTGGACCACTTCAAGGCGATCAACGACACCCACGGCCATGACGCCGGGGACGCCGCCCTGGTGGGGCTCGCCCAGCGCATCGTCGGCCTGCTGGGCCCGTCTCGGCCGGTGGCCCGGTGGGGCGGCGAGGAGCTCTGCGTGGCCCTGTTCGACGGCGATGCCCTCGAGGCCGCGGTCATCGGCGAGCAGGTGCGCGCAGGGGTGGCCGCCCTCCCCTTCGCCTCGCCGGCCGGGCCCCTCGCGCTCCGGGTGAGCGTGGGCGTGGCCACCAAGCGCGCCCACGAGCCCAACATCGACGACACGCTCAAGCGCGCCGATCTCGCCCTCTACCAAGCCAAGCGAGAGGGCCGCGACCGCGTCATCGCCGCCCCCTGAGCCCCGCCGCGCGCCCAGGCACCCTCAGCTCCCGAGCAGCACCGCGACGAAAAAGACGACGCTCACCGCGCTATTGGCGGTGAAGAAGGCGGCGTTCATGCGGCTCAGATCGCCGGGCCGCACGATGAGGTGCTCCCAGACCAGCAGGCCGGTGATCATCGCCGCGCCGATCCAATAGGGCCAAGCCAAGCCCACCACGGCGGGGAGCCCCGCCATCAAGCCCACCGTGACGAGGTGGAAGGCCGCAGAGAGGGCCAAGGTGCGGCGCTCGCCGATCAAGCTCGGGATGCTGTGAAGGCCGAGCCCGGCGTCAATCACGCGGTCTTGAAGCGCGTAGAGCATGTCGAAGCCCGCCACCCACGTGCAGATGATGGCGCTGAGCAGCAGGGCCGGCGCGCCCACCCCGCCGGTCAGGGCGATCCACACGCAGATGGGCGACAGGCCCAGGGCCACCCCCAGATAGACGTGGCACAAGGCCGTGAACCGCTTGGTGAAGGAGTAGCCCCAAAGGAACACCAACACCGCGGGCGACAGGGCGAAGGCGAGGGGCGAGAGCGCCGCCGCGCAGGCGATGAAGGCCGCGCCGGTCCCCAAGGTGAGGCCCCAGGCCCAGCCGACGCTCAGCCGGCCCGCCGCCAGCTCGCGGTTGGTGGTGCGGGGGTTGAGCTGATCGATGCGCCGGTCGGCGATCCGGTTCATGCCCATCGCGCTGCTGCGGGCCGCGACCATGGCGCCGACGATGGCCGCCCAAGCCGACAGGGGTACGCTGGCCTCCCGGCTCACCAAATACGCGGCGCACAGCGCGAAGGGCAGCGCGAAAATACTGTGACTGAGCTTGATGTCGCGCGCGAAGGCCGCAGCGTTCTGACCAAATCCAAGCGAGGGGCTGGGCGGGGCGGGCGGGCTCATGGGGCGCTCCAAGCGGGGGGAGAGAGCCAGCGCCGGGGCCAGCGGGTGCCGTCGAACAGCGCGGCGAGCGGATCGGCGCCCGGGGGCAGCGCGAGGTGCAGCAGGGCCGGCCGAGCCCCGACCCGCAGGCCCGCCGGCGCGACCGGACCGAGCAGCCGGGCGCCACCTTCGGTCAAGGCCTCGAGCCAGCGCCGCGGATCCACCCCGGGGGCGGCCGCCGCCAGCGCCGCGGCCTCGGCCAGCAGATCGAGGTCCGGCGCGCTGGCCAGCGAGTCGGTGCCGATGGCCAAGGGCACCCCCGCGGCCACGAGGGCGGCCACCGGCGGCAGCCGACCGCCGATGTGCAGGTTGCTGCGGGGGCAGAGGACGGCGGTGGCCCCCGAAGCAGCGAGCAGCGCGATGTCTTCGTCGTCCGCCGCCACGAGGTGGACGAGCCCGAGCCGGGGGCCGAGCAGGCCCAACGCCCCGAGCAGGCGCAGGCCCGAGGGCGCCCGGCCGAGCGCCTCGAGCGGGTTGCCGAGCGCGGCGTGCAGGCCCACCCAGGCCCCCTGGCGATCGGCGAGCAGCAGCCGGTCATCGGGATCTTCGTCGCAGTGGATCGTGGGCCAGGGCCCCCCTTCCGCCGCGCGGAGGGCCACCTCCAGCAGGGCCGGGCTGCAGGAGACCGGGCTGTGGGCGGTCGGGCGCCGCAGCACCCCGCTCGGCCAGCCGGTCGGGAGGGCCGCCGCCTCCAGCGCTGGGGCGAAGCGCTCGGGGCTCAGCCCGATGCACTCAGCGAGAACAACGCCGTGGAGGCCCGCCTCGGCGATGGCCGCGCCCGTATGCCCGCCGTTGCTGACGTCGAGCAACGCCACCGTGCCAGCGGCCCGCGCCTCGACCAGCGCCGCGCGGAGCTCGCTGGACCCGGCCTGCCTCGGGCCGTTCTCGGCGAACAAGCCGCGCACCCAAGCCACCGAGCCCGCCCCGCCCGGCACCCGACCGCGCAGGTGGCTGAGCTCGAGGTGGGTGTGGGCGTTGACGAAGCCGGCGCAAACGAGGCCGGGGAGCGCCGCTTCCTCGGGGGCCGCCGCGCCGATGGCGGTGATCACGCCCGCGGAGGACCGCAGCAGGGCCGCGCGCCGCAGCAGCTCGGCGCCGGTCCACAGCGCCTCGACGACCAGCCGCTCGCTCACCGGGCGGCGTCCAAGCGCCGCAGCAAGCCGGACTCTGCCGCGCTGACCGCCTCGCCAACCACCCGGAAGGCCGCGTCCCGGCGTCGGGGCACGAGGCCCGCCTGGCGCAAGCAGCGCTCCGCCTCGCGGTCAGTCATCGGCCAGACGCCGTCCTCCATGCGGTGGGCCTCGGAG
>CANHON010000391.1 GCA_947462115.1 Deltaproteobacteria bacterium
AAAGGGGTCGGCGCAGCCAGCGAGCCCGAGCAGCGCCGGGCCGAGCCCGAGCAGCGCCGGGACGAGCCCGAACCGCGCCGGGACGAGCCGGAGCGCGCCCGCAAACCTCCGTCCACCCATCGTTCCCCTCGCCTGCCTTCGCCTGCCGTTGGCGGCCACCGCCTCCGCAGGGGACGCCGGCCGTCGCGCCCGTCGCCGGTCGACGCGCCGCCGCGGGGCTATCGCAGCCGGGGTCGGCCGGCCCACCCGACCCATCGACCGCCGTGGCCCCCGCGCGCTGCTTGCCGGTGCGCCAGCGCCGGGCGAAAGGAGGCCTCCCTGTCGTCGCTGCCGTGCCGGTCGGCCCCGCAGGTCCGCCCCTCCCCGACCGTGGAGCTCCGATGCGCATCCTTTTTGTGGACGACGACCCGCAGCAGGTGGCCACCGTCGCGGGCGTGCTCCGGGAGGCCCTCGACGCCGAGGTGCGGGTGGTCTGCACGGTGGAAGAGGCGGTGGCGCTGCTGCACGAATGGCCCGCCGACCTCGTAGTGACCGATATTTTCATCCCGCTCGGCGCCTCGAGCCGCGGCACGCTGGGCCCGCGGGCCCGCCGCTACGAAGAGACGGTGCAGCACCTCGGCGGCCTCGTGCTGCTCGACGAGCTCGACCGGGTGGAACCGGCGCCGCGCGTCCTGGCCCACACCGCCTGCACCGACTTCGCCCTCATCGAGGTGCTCGGGTCCCGGGTCTACGCCCGCGTCCCCAAGCCAGCCCCGGTGGATGTCCTGCTGCGCGCCGTTTTGGAGGCGCTCGACCTGCCGAGCCCACAATAGGCGCGGCCCCCTACTCCGGCCGCGGCGGCGCGAGCCCGCTGGCCACGTCGATGGGGTCGGGCTCGGCGGTGAGCTCGACGCAGGCCTCGGCGCTGTCCTCCCCGTCGTCCGCCGACATGCACAGCTGGAGCGGCGCCCAGGACAGCAGCTCGGGCGGCGTGTCGCGCTCGCCATCGACGAGCGGGGTGATCAACAGGTAGCCGTACATGCCGGGGTAGGTGCCCACGCAGGTCTCGGCGTCGAAGATGGTGCCCACGCGGTAATTGTTGCGGGAGATCTCGACCCCGGAGCCGAGATCCGTGATGGTGTAGACCACCGAGACCACCTGCTGCAGGCCCGTCGTGCGGAGGCTGCCGAGCATATGCCAGCCGCCCTGGGGCCCGTGCACCATGATGGCCGCGGCGGGGTCGCCGAAGGGCTCGAAGGCCGAGGCCCCGGTGCCGACCTCGACCCGCTTGGTGGCGCAGGGATCGACCGGGCCGCCGTCCGCCGTCCCGTCCCCGGACCCGTCCGCCGGATCGTCGGCGCCGCCGGTGCCGCAGCAGTCGTCGCCGCTGTCCTTGCCGGAGGGCGCGGGATCCCCCGCGCAGCCGAGGCTCCCCACGAAGAACACCGCCAAGATTGGCATGCCGCCGGTCATTCTCATCGACCACCACCCTCGCTGGTGCGCGCCGCCCCGCGCCGGAGCCGGCCTTTACCCGCACAGCCTGCGCCGGGCGGAGCCGACCCGCAGCCCCGACCCGCTGCCTAAAACATGCCCGGGGGCAGGCCGAGGCCGCCCAACATGCCTTGCATCGACTGGGCCATCTGGCCCTGCGCCCGCTGCAGCGCGTCGTTGATCGCGACCACCAGCAGGTCCTCGAGCATCTCGGTGTCGGCGGCCACCTTGGGGTCGATGTGCACGGCCACCACCTCGAGGGCGCCGGTGGCGACGACCCGCACGAGGCCGCCGCCCGCCGAGCCCTCGACCTCTTGGGCCGCGGCCTCCGCCTTCATCTGCTCCATCTGCTGGGCGAGGCCGCCGAGCATGCCGCCCATGCCGCCCATGTTCGCGAGATCAAAAGGGTTGCTCATGCTGAACCTCGGTCGAGCGCGCGGCTCGGTGCGGGGGCGCGACCAGCGGGTGCGGGGCGCCGATGGGGAGACGATTGGAGAGACGACGGGGGAGAGGGTCCGACCGCCGGAGCCGCTCAGGGCGCGTCGAGCAGCGCTTGCAGGGCCTTGAGATCGCGGCGCCAGCCGGCGTCGAGGGCCTCGCGGGCCGCCGGGTCGAGCAGGGCCTCGCCGTCGGCCAGCACGAGGCTCAGCCGGGTCTCGGCCCCGTCGCGGGCCACCTGAAAGGCGAGCCGGCAGCCCTTCAGCGGGCTGTCGCCCACGCGGTCGAACAGGACCTCGGCCTGCGCGGTGGGCCGGAACTCGTGAAACATGCCGCGGGCCTCGACCTCTTTGCCGTCGTCGTCGGTCCATTGAACGACGAGCCGCCCGCCTTGGCGGCCGTCCACCCGGGCGGAGTCGACCCACCAGCTCGCGAGGCCCTCGGCGGTGGTGACCGCGTTCCAGACCGCGCGGGAGGGCGCGGCGATGTGCACATGGCGGCGGATCGAAGACATGGCGGGGGCTCCCCGGAGCGGTGACGGGCGCCCGATAGCCGCATGGGGAGGCGCTGGCGAGCCCTTCAGCTCAGGCCCGAAGCTCCTGGACGTCGTTGTAGATGGAGTAGCCGCCGAAGGCGACCAAGAAGCCCTCGCCGCGGCTGAGGCCGTAGAGGCAGAGCAGCGCGCCCGCCCCAATGGACACCCCGGTCGAGATCTTTCGGACCTGATCGGAGCGCAGGCGCATGCGCAGCAGGTGGCCGAGCGCGTGCCCGCCGTCCAAGCGCGACAGGGGCACGAGGTTGAAGATGCTCCACACGAGGTTGATGCTCAGCACCGTGGCGAGCACCTCCATCAGCGCGCCCGGCAGGTGCGACCCCAAGAAGAACAAGGGGATAAACCCGAGGAGCGCCAAGAGGAAGCCCGCGCCCGGCCCGGCCAGCGAGGCCGCGAGCATGCGCGCCGGGCTGCCGGCCCGCTGGTATTGGCAGGTGCCGCCCATGCCGTGGACGGTGATCTGGCGCACACCCATGCCGAGGCCGCGCGCCATCAGCGCGTGACCGAGCTCGTGGCCGATGATGCTGACCAGGGCCACCACCATGAACACGATCACCGAGCCGACCTTGGCGAGGCTGACCCCCTGGCCCACCCAGATGAGGCCGAACACGAGCAGCATCACCACGGCCATCGGCTGGATGATGACGGGAATTCGGCTGATCTCAAAGACCACGAGGGGACGGGAGGGGTTCACCGGAGCTCCGCAGCGGAGGGGTGCAGGGCGCACCACCACCACGGTGGCCCGCTCCGCCGACGCCAGACCTTCACACAGCGCGGGGGCTTCGCAAGGCCACGATGGCGCGCCGTTGACACGTCACCGGTCTGTGTGCACCCGAGCACAGGCGCCACTCCGGCGCCGCCAGGAGTAACCTCGCGCGCAGAGGAGCCCCGTTGAGATCGACCCCGCCCGCATCCGAAGTCGCCGCCGCCCCCGCGCTGGGGAACGGCCGATACTCGCTCACCGAGATCATCGGCGAGGGCGGCATGTCGGTCGTGTACCGGGGCTGGGACCACCGGCTCAACGTCGAGCGGGCCATCAAGGTGCTGTCCCGGGAGGCCGCCGACCGGAGCGGCGTGCTGGAGCGCTTTCGCGCCGAGGCCAGCACCACGGCCCGCCTCCACCACCCCAACATCGTCAGCGCCCTGGACATCGTCGAAGATGGCGGCCGCTTCGCCATTGTCATGGAGCTGGTGCGGGGCGGGACGCTCTGGGAGCGGGTGGAGCGCCAAGGCCCCCTGTCCGAGGCCGACGCCGCGCGGGTGCTGCTGCCGGTGGTCGAGGCCATCAGCGCCGCCCACAAGGCCGGGGTCGTGCACCGCGACATCAAGCCGCAGAACATCCTGCTCACCGAGCGCGGCACGCCCAAGCTCAGCGACTTCGGCATCGCCCTGGTCGAGGGCAACGCGGTCTTGTCCAACCTCACGCGGACCGGCGCGGTGCTCGGCACCTTCGGCTACATGTCGCCCGAGCAGCGCACCGACGCGAGCCGGGTCTCGGCGGCCAGCGACCTCTACGCCCTCGGCGCCACGCTCTGGGCGGTGGTCCGCGGCCGCAGCCCCACCGACCTGTTCGCGGCCGATCTGGAGCCCCGCCTGCTCGAGGGCCTCAGCCCGCCCCTCGCCGAGCTGGTCCGAGACTGCACCCGCTACCGCGTCGAAGATCGCCCCGCAGACGCCGATGTGCTCGCGCAGCGCCTCGACGCGCTCATCGGCAGCCTGCCCCGCACGCCCGCCCAGCCGGCCCCGCGCTCGGCCGAAGCCCCGGAGGCCAGCGGCCCAGGCCGCGCCGACGCCGGCACGCTGCACGACCTGCTGCACGACGAGCCGGTCCGCCGCCCCTCGGCCACCGAGGTCTGGCAGCAGGTGCGCGCCGAGCATGGGCACGTCCGGGTCGAGCCGCGGCCGGCCAAGCGGTGGCTCCCGTGGCTGCTGGTGCTGTTCTTGCTCGGGGTGCTGAGCCTGACGATGCTGGAGACCGT
>CANHON010000392.1 GCA_947462115.1 Deltaproteobacteria bacterium
CGGGTGGGGCGGCTCGCCGGCGGGTCGCCGACCACCGAGAACTCCACCTTGTCCTTGATGGACGGCGCCTCCGGGTTGGCGGCTTTCGCCGCGGCAGCCTCGTCGGGGCGAGCCATGCGCCAGCCCAGCACCAGCCCCTGCACCTTCTCACCGGTGGCGCTGTGGCGCACGGTCATCGCCTGACCGCTCGGCGTCACGCTCTCGACGATGTAGAGCCCCCCCTTGGCCGGCTTGGGCCCAGCCTCCACCTTGTCGCTGATCGGAACGACGACCTCGCCGGGCTTCGGCAGCGGAGCCACCCTGGCGAACCACTGCGAGCCGGAGGGCAGCGACACAGCGAGATCTTCGGCGGTCCACCCCTGCACCGTGACCCCACGGCCGAACTCCGTACACCACCCCTTGAGCTCCTTGTCGTAGTAGAGGATGTAGTCGGCGGGGGGCAAGAGGTTCAGCGCGTTGAGGGTGGGGAGGATGCGGAAGTCCTTCACCTGCGCCTTGGTGGGCACCGAGTCGGTGCCGGCCCACGGGTCTTTGGGCAGGCCCGTCAACTTGGGCAGGGGGCTCTCACGCAACCGGCCCAACAGGTGACTCTCGTCGTTTTCGATGTCGCCATAGCGATAGCGGGGGCTGGGGCTGATCACCATGAGCCCACCCGCAAACCGGTCTCGCTCAACGAACAACTTCTTGCGGGCGTCGTAGACCTCCACCACCTGCCCATCCTCCGTGCGCTTCATGAGGTCGGCGAACGACAGACGCGCGGGCGACGCGGGCGGCGTGGGCGTGACAGACACCAGTGCAGGCTTGGCCGGCGGGGCCGCGCCCAGGCGCACCACCTCGTTGAGCAAGGTCACAACGTCGTCGCTGTCGGTGTCCTCGTTCTCCTCGCTCTGCCGGTTGAACAGCTCGATCTGGCCGCGGAGCCAATCACCTTCGGGCAGCAGGTCGCGGACCTTGTTGAGCAGCTCGGTCCCGTCGCCGGTGTCGATGTACTGCTCCTCCTCGGACCGCTCCAGCATGGCCGCCGCCTCCAGCACCAAGCGCCGCAGCTTCGCGCGGGTGGTGTAGGGCAGACCGGGGTACCGAGCCTCCACGCCGGCCCGCACGTCGTCCTCGCCCTGCGCCGCCCGGGGCTCCTCGGTCCCCGGGAGCCTCCCGGTGAGCTTGATGGCCGGCACGCCGATGAAGAACTCCTTCATCGCCTTGGCGGTCTTGAAGGGCTTCACGCCCATGAGCTTCGCCACGAGGCCCGCGCCCACCTTGTTGGTGTTCGGGTCGAGGAGGTCGCCGAACTCGCCCCGGTAGAGCAGCCCGGCGAGCTCGCTGGCCATCCACTCTACCTTGGCGTGGTTGACGCCAGCGGCGCGGTACTCAGCGACCAGCCAGGGCTGGAGCTCGGCCCAAGTCGTGGGCATGGGGAGCCCGGCGGCGGGCGCGGAGGCAGCGGCCGGCGCGGCACCAAGGCCGAGGGAGCGCTGCCCCTTGCCGCAGGCGCGGGCGAGCTTGGCGGCGGCGACGGTGATCTCGCGCGCCTGCGAGCGCATCGCCGGGAGCTGGTCGGCGGGGATGTCACCCGCCCGGCGCCGCATGGCGATCTTCTCGAGCGCGTTGATCGCGCCAACCAGGGCTCGGCGGGCCTCCGCGCGCTCGGGGTCTTTGCAGCGCGGGTCGGCGATGTGCTTCCGCGCCGCTTGCACCAGGGCGAAGCTGGCGGAGAAGGGGGGCGTCACCTCCAGCAGGCCGACAAAGACCTTCTCCACCAGCGCGGCAAAGTGGAAGTCGGCCTGACGATGGCCGAAGCGCATCATCAAGTCCCGGAGGCCGGTCACCGGCAGCGTCGACCAGTCGCGCCGGTCGTCCGGCCAGCCGTGCTTGGGCTTGCCGTCCGGAGGCGTCCCGTCGCGCCAGACCGCGGCAGCCTGGCCGGCTTGCTTCCGATGGCCCTCACCCTGCAACAGCTCGTCGATGGCCGCGTTGAGCTTCTGCCACTGCGTGAGGTCGATCGTCGCCCAGAAATCAGGGGTGAGCTCGGCGGGCTCGTAGTCGCCTCCGGGGGCGACGCCCGCTTGCGCGAGTCCATCGGCGGCGAGCTCGAGGTGGGCGGCCGTGGTCCGCTCCTGCTGGTCCGAGGGCTTCGCGTTCTCGGGCGCAGCGTTGAGCGCGTCAATGGCGGCCTTGGCCTGCGCGGCCAGGGCCTTGGCGCTGGCGGAGACCCGGCCGCCGGTGGAGCGAGGCGCGGGCTGGCTCCGGGCGATGTAGAAGCCATCCCCGTCCTCGGCGTGCCGGAAGACGAGGCTCCCCATCGGGTAGCCCTCCCACTCCTCGGTGGTGATCCCGAGGTAGCTGCCGGCGCCGGCATCGTAGGTCAGGCCCAGCTTCTTGATCGCCTGGATCAGCGCGGCGCTCGGCGTTTTGAGGTCGGTTGTCTCGGGGAACTCGTCGTCGTGGATCCAGTGGGTGAACTCGCCCGCCGGCATCAGGTCCTCGCCGCTCGGGGCCGCGCCTGCGCGCGCCGGCTTCTTCGGCGTCAGCCGAGGCTCCCACCCCGACACGTCGCGCGCGCCGCGGGGGATCCGGGCGGGCTCCGCGAGGTCGCTCGGACGCTTGCCCGCGTATGCGGCGTCGAGGGCGCCCCGCCGCCGGCCGTCCCGAAGCGCGCAGGCCTCGCCGAGCACGCCGTTGAGCACCTGCGTCACTTCGAGCACCGCCTTGGCCAGGGTGTTCTGCGCGCCCTCGTGCTCGCTGGGCAGGCTGAACCAGGTCTGCGCGCGCCGGAGCAGCCAGTGCCAGGCCCCGTCGCGGTTGCGCAGCTCAACCTCGGCGTAGGCCGCGACCTTTCGGTGCAGCTTGATGTCGGGGCCGCCCTCGTCGCAGCTGACCGTGCCCGACCAGGTGCCCTTGAGGCTCACCTCGGCGGAGCGGCCGGCCGCCGGCTTGGGCGCGCCGCGCGGCATGGCCACGACCTCCTTGCTGTCCTGGGCGGCATTGCCGGCCTGGGTCGGGCGCGTGGGCGCGTCTTGCTCCGCGGTGCTCCGCCAGACGCGCGCCTGCCCATCGACGATGTGCACGAGCATCCCGCGCGCGCTCCGCGGGAGCAGGCAGAGGCCCCAGTCGCCGCCGCAGGCCTTCCCCGCGGCGGAGATGACCCGAGGCACGTCCTCGGCCGGGTTGTCGATGGAGAGCTTCACCGGCTTCATGGGCTTCTGCTGGGCGGTCATGACGGGTCCTCAGAAGGGGCGGTGTCGTCGGTCGAGGTTCGGCCCGGGCCGTTCCGGTGCCGGTGCTCGACAATGACGTGGGGGCGCCAGTCCTTGAGCGCGCTGACCGCGCGCCCGATGATGGAGCCGAAGATGACGAGGGCGGCCGGCAGGCTGAGGTCGCCGATGGAGACCTCCCCCGCCGGCGTCGGCACCGGGAAGCTCCCCGGCGCCGTCTGCGCGTAGGCCACGCCGACCAGCCCCCCGAGCGCCGAGAGCAGCGTGGGGAGCGGGATGTGCGCGTCGAGGTGAGCGAGCAGCCGGTGCAGCATGGCGGGGTCCGTTCGGCAGGTGGGGCTGCGTTGGGCGCATCCGACCAGCGGGCGCGCCCAACACAAGGTCAGGTCAGGCGGCCGGGACGCTGTAGGTGACGTAGACCTTGCCGGCGCCGATGCTGGGCGAGCCGCCGATGCTCGCGAGCACGGCGTGGGCCGACGTGCGCTTGGTGCTGCGCAGGTTCAGCGAGTAGGTGCCGATGGTGCCGAGGTCGACGCCGTCGTTCGTGCCCACGAACTCGTCGGTGGCGCCGGTCTTGCCGCACTGGAAGGTGGCCGAGCCGTCGTAGGCCGCGGTCACGTCGATGTCGACGCTCTGCACGACGGCGTTGAGCGGGAGCTCGGCGGTCGAGCTGGCGGTCGCGCCGATGCCGATGCTGACGACGATCTCCTTCACCACGCCGACGTCGGAGGACCCGTAGTTGGTGTCGGCGTAGCCCTTGGTGACGAGGTGGGTGTCGTCGGTGGGGTCGGCGGCGGCGACCGGGGCGAGCGTGGTGCCGTCGCGGCGTGGAAGGCGGCGTCCACCTCGACGATCAGGTCGCCGACGCGGACGCGCACCCCGGGGGAGGCGGCAGCCGAAGGCCTCGGCACCAGCTCGACGAGCCGCAGGCCAGCGGGAACACCGCCCTTGCGCGCCAAGTTGACCCGCCAGAGGTTAAGGGAGCGCGGGTCGATGCCGTGACGCCGTGCCCACTCTGCCCGCCCGAGCCCGCTCGCATCGGCTTCGCCGAGCAGCCGAACCGCCTCTTCCTGATCCGCGACCTTTCGTAGAGCCATCGTGTCCTCCGAGAGGGAAGATCACGCGGCGGGCGAGGCGGCGCCTCCGGGCTTGACTGATTGGCCACCCAGCCAATTAGCTCCAAGCTCGTAGCCACACCCAGGCATGCCGAG
>CANHON010000393.1 GCA_947462115.1 Deltaproteobacteria bacterium
CGACGGCGGCGACCGGCGGCGCGACCGTGGCGCTCACCGGCGGCGGCGCGGGCGGAGCGGTCACCACGGGGGGCGGCGCCACCGGGGCGGGCTGCGCGACCGGGCTGGCGCTCGCGGCGCGGGGCGCGGCGGCCGACACCGGTGCCTGGGCATCCTCAGCGGTGGGCTGCCCAAGCAGGCGTTTTACGCGGTCTTTGACCGCTGACCGAATGCCAAACAAGGCCATGAGCTCCTCCTGCGCTGCGGGTGCGGCAGGCGCGGGAGCGCTCCCCGGGGGGCGCGTCGCGCTGCTCCAACGGCATAGCCCACTCTTCCGTATACGGAAGGGTCAGCGGTCGACCGGGAGCGGCGGAGCCTCGGCTCGCCACCGCGGCCGCGCTGTGCGGGTCGAGGCGCGGCTCCCCCGCAGCGCGGCGCGGGCCCCTTTGGCGAGGGCGTAGGCGAAGAAGAAGGCGGCGACCAGGGCACGCTGCCGGCGGCCCGGCCCTGGCCCAGCGCCGATCCAAAAGACGAGCTTATCGTCCTGGACGCCATCATCGACGAAGGGCACCCGGCCGACCAGCCGGCCCTCCACCTCGGCGCCGGCCGGGGGCGCGCCACCGAGCAGCACCGCGTCCAGCGCGTCGCCGTCCTCCGCCTGGGTGCCGATCACGCTGCCATAGGCGAAGGGGCAGGGCAGGGGGCTCCACAGCTCGGCCACGCCGTGCTCATCGCGCTTCACGAAGGCGCCGCGCGGCACCTCCACCCGCAGCCGCTGCCGCTCGCTCACCCCGCAAAGCCCAGCGCGCGCCCGCCCTGGTAGACGATGAAGCTGCAGATCCACGCCAAGGCGGTCATGTAGGTGAACAAAAAGGCTGGCCAGCGGTAGCCGCCGGTCTCCCGCTTCACCACCGCGAGCGTGCTCATGCACTGGGCGGCCAGCGCGAAGAAGACCAGCAACGACATGCCCGCGAGCGGGGTGTAGACGGGCTGGCCGTCCGGGCGGCGCTCGGCCCGGATCCGGTCTCGCAGCGCGAGGCTCTCCTCGTCGACGTCCTCGCCGATGCCGTAGACCAAGCCCATGGTCGAGACGAAGACCTCGCGGGCGGCGAAGGCGCCGATGAGGCCGATGCCCATGCGCCAATCGAAGCCGAGCGGGGCGATGGCCGGCTCAATCCACTTGCCGAGGCGCCCTGCGGCGCTGTACTCGAGGTCGGCGGCCCGGCTGGCCGCTTGCGTCGCCTGTGCTCCCGCCCCATCGAGCGGGGCGTCGAGCGTGGCCTCGGCGGCGGTGTTCTCGGTCGGGGTGGCGGTGGGCTCGGGCAGCGGGCGCTCCGGGAACCGAAGCAGGGCCCACATCAGCACCGACAGCACCAAAATGACGGAGCCGGCGTCCTTGACGAAGGTCTGGGCCCGGAGGCGGACCATGCGCAGCACCCCGCGGGGCTGGGGCCAGCGGTAGGGCGGCAGCTCGATGAGGAAGGGCACCGAAGGTCCGCGGAGCACGGTGCGCCCGAGCACCGCCGCCGACACCAGCGCCATCAACACCGAGAACGCGTACATGCCCACCATCAGCGTGCCCTGCACCGGCCAGCCCGCCTCTTCGGTGGGCGGGAACAGGGCGCCGATGATGAGGGTGTAGACGGGCAGGCGGGCCGAGCAGGTCATGAGCGGCACGACCATCATCGTGAGCAGGCGGTCGCGCTTGCGCTCCATCGTACGGGTGGCCATGACCGCGGGGACCGCGCAGGCGAAGCCCGAGAGCATCGGCACGAAGGCCCGTCCGTGCAGGCCGACCGACCGCATGACGCGGTCCATGAGCAGGGCGACCCGGGCGAGGTAGCCGCTGCCCTCGAGCACGCCGATGAACAGGAACAGCAGGGCGATCTGCGGGACGAAGACCAGCACGTTGCCGACCCCGCCCAGCAGCCCTTCGATGAGGAGGTCGGTGAGCAGCGAGGGGGGGAGCGCGCCCTCGAGGCCGGCGGCCACCGCGCCCATGGCCTGCTCCAGCAGGCCCACAAAGGGGTCCGCGCCCGAGAACAGCGCCTGGAACACCACCCCCATCACCACCAGGAACACCAGGGAGCCGGCGATGGGGTGCAGCAGCACCGCGTCGATGCGCTCGGTCCAGAGGCGGCGGGTCTGGGCTTGACCGAGGGCCGCCGCCACCGCGTCGAGGCGATCGTAGCGGGTGACAATGACGTCTCGCTCCAGATCTCCGCTCGCGGGCGCTGCACGTGCGGCCCGGACGGCCGTGCGCAGCTCCTGGGGAATTCCCTCAAGCTCGTCGTTCTCGTCGATGCTCAGCAAGGCCCACATCGCGAGCCCCTGGCGCTCGGCCTCGCTGCGCGTCCAGGCCGCGGGGACCGCCGGGGCCACCGCGGCGACCGCGGCCTGAACGGAGGCGGGCCAGGGCAGGGCCAAGGGGGCGCGGGCGCCGCGGGCGAGCTCGGCCCGCAGCTTCGTGCGGAGCTGGTCGAGCCCCGCCCCGGTGCGGGCGCTGACCAGCACCACCGGCGCGTCGAGTGCGGCGGCGATGACCGCCGGATCCGGGGGCGGCCCGTCCAGCTCATCGGCCATGTTGAGCACGATGAGCGCGGGGAGGCCGAGCTCGCGCACCTGCACCGCGAGGTAGAGCGTGCGCGGGAGCTGAGTGGCGTCGGCGACGATGAGGACGAGGCTGGGCCGCTCCTCTCCTTGGAGGCCGAGCAGCGAGGAGACGGCGATCTGCTCCTCCGCGCTGCGGCTGGCGAGGCTGTAGCAGCCGGGCACGTCGAGCAGCCGGGCGCCCCCGCCGCGGAGCAGGGCCTCGCGCCGATCTACGGTCACGCCCGGGTAGTTGCCGACCCGCCCGAGGTTGCCCGATAGGGCGTTGAAAAGGCTGGTTTTGCCGGTGTTGGGGTTGCCGAGGATCGCGACCAGGGGGAGCGGCGCGCTCACCGGGCCGCCTGCGCCGTCGCGCTCCGGACCTGGATGAGCCGGGCCTCGGCGCGTCGGATGCTCAAGCGCGCGCCCCGAACCCGCAGCTCGATGGGGTCTCCGGTGGGGGCCACCTGCGCTTTGGAGATGGGGGTGCCCGGCAGCAGGCCGAGCTCCATCAGCCGGCGTCGGAAGGAGCGCTCGCCGAGGATGTCCTCCACCAGCAGCTCGGCGCCGTTGGGGGCCTGATCAAGATCGAGCAGCGCGGGGGTCGCGGGCATGTGCGCTCCTTCGGGGTCCGTATTGATAGTCATTTTCATTATCATCGGCAAGTCGACGGGACCGCCCTGGGCGCCGGAGCCGGCCCTCCGCCCTGCGGGATAGGCCCCGCGCTCGCTTCAAAGGGGCCGCCCATGCCGGAAGAACAGCCGAAGACCGCCGACGCCGCCGCCCGTGGGCGGGCCAGCCTGACCGCGTGGCTCGCCGCCCAGCCGTCTAACCTGTTTGACGATGACAGCGATCTGCAGGCTATTTTGGTGCATCATGGCTTAGAGGCGCGCTGGCCGGCCCTCCAGGCGGCCGGGGTCGCGGTGGCCGGCCCACTGGACCGGGCGGTCTGCGAGAACAACCTCCACCGGAACCTGCCGGTGCTGGATGACTACGACGCGGTCGGAAACTACCGGCCCGCCATCGCCCACCATCCATCGCACCGCGCGGCGGGGCGCCTGATCTACGGGACCGGGGTGATGGCGGCTTATGGCGAGCCCACACGGCCCCACCGCACCGTGCTGTCGTTGTTCTATTTGACCGCCCAGGCGGGCGAGGCCGGACACAACTGCCCCTTGGCCTGCGCGGCCGGGGCCATCCGGGTGCTCCAGGAGCTGGGCACCGAAGAGCAGCGCGCGCGCTACCTTGGGCGGCTGCTCGATCCAAACTTCGACAGCAACTTTACGGCCTCTCAGTTCTTGACCGAGGTGCAGGGCGGCTCCGATGTCGGCGCCAACGCGCTGGCCGCGACGCCGGTGGACCCCGCCGATCGGGGCCCGGGGGGCCGCTGGACGCTGCGGGGCGAGAAGTGGTTCTGCTCCAACGCCGACGCTGACGTCTTTATCGTCACGGCGCGGGTGGCCGCGCCCGAGAAGGGGACCGCGGGGCTGGGCCTGTTCTTGGTGCCGGCGGTCCGGTCCGATGGGCGCCCCAACGGGTTCAAGATCCGCCGCCTCAAGGACAAGCTCGGCACCCGCTCGATGGCCTCGGGCGAGCTGGACTTTGTGGACGCCGAGGCTGAGGCGGTGGGCGCGGTCGATGACGGGTTCAAGAACGTGATCTTGCACGTGATCACCACCTCGCGGCTCTACAACGCCACCGGCTGCGCCGCCCACGCCCGCCGTGCGTGGGTCGTGGCCAGCACCTATGCCCAGCACCGGTCCGCCTTCGGCAAGCCCATCGCTGACTTCGCTTCGGTGCGCGAGACCCTCGCCTGGATGCGCGCGGACGCCACCGCCA
>CANHON010000394.1 GCA_947462115.1 Deltaproteobacteria bacterium
GGTCCACCCCGGGCTCCACACAGCTCACCTCGGTGCAGCCGAGCTCACGGAGCACCTCAACCGAACGGGGATGGATGGCCAGCGCGTGGTCGGCGAGCCGGGGCACCGCTCGGTCCAAGGCCACCCCACCACAGTGGGCGGCGAACCGGGTGATCCGACCCGAGAAGTAGGTCTTGAGCTCATCCCCCATCCGGTTGTGCGCGCAGTAGAGCAGCGGCGCCCCGAAGCGCAGCCGGGCCGGGAGGCAGGCCAGCGGCGCCTCGTAGTTGTGGGCGTGCAGCACATCGACGCCGTCCCGGGCGGCCCGCCATACGCTGGCCGCGAGGCTCAGGTCCAAGGCCGGCTTCATTAAATCGGGGCCGGCGCGCAGCCGGCGGTAGCCCGCGGGGGTGGCGCAGCGGCGCAGGGTCAGTCCCGGTGAGACCTCACCAAAACCGTAGCCGTAGCAGTGGATCTCCACCGCGTGTCCCCGCTTCATCAACGCCTTGGCCATGCCGTGGACGAAGACCTGGCTGCCTTGGGGGCTCGGGAACGGGAAGGCCCCGACCTGCGCGATGCGGAGCGGTCGCTGCAAACGACCGGCGCCGTCGAGCGCAGGCCCCGCCATCTACGGGCAGGCTGCGGAGCAGTCGCTCATGTAGCCGAGCTGCATGAGGTTCTGGCACTCTTCGCAGGGGATCTCCACCACCGTGCCCGTGACCCCAGAGCCGCCGGCGCGCTTGATCTCCTCGCGCAGCACCGCGCCGAGCGCGCCCGGCTCACACTGCGGCGGCGGCGAGGCGATGAGGTTGCGCTGCTCCGCCGGGTCCTCCGGCAGGTAGAACAGCGCCGTCTCGGGCAGGCCGCGGGGGTTGCCCGGGTTGGCCTCGATGTACTTGCAGCCCTTGAGTCGCAACGAGTTGATCTGGTTGCCCTCAAAGTCCTGCTCGGCGATGGCCGTGCGCTCGCCTTCCATCGCCGTCGGACGCGTCGGCGCCGGCGGCGCCTCCACCGCTTCGACCGCCTCGACCGACGGATCGCCCGCGGCATCGACGGTCGCGGCCGGGGCCTCGGGGGCGTTCCAGCGGCGGATCAAGTCCACATCGCCGGCGTCGAGCAGGTTCTTTCCTTGCCACATGTCGCTGGCCTTCGCCTTCGTGAGGTAGGCGAAGGTGGGCGCGACGTCGATCTCGCGCACCTGCCAGGGCACGCGCATGCCGGCCAGCTCCGCGCGCGGCAGCTTCATGATCAGCGGAACGTGGATCTGCTCGTCGTAGAGCGTGATCCCGTGCCACCAGCCGCCATGCTCATGGAACTCCTCACCGTGGTCGGCGGTGAGCACGATCAAGCTGTCGTCGTAAGCGCCCTGTGCGCGCAGCCAGTCAAAGAAGCCGCCGAGCTGTTGATCCATCCACTTGATCTCGCCCCGGTACAGGCCCCGAAGCTCGTCGGCCTCCTCCGCCGCCGGGTCCGGGTGCCACGCCCGGCCCACCGCATACCCATCGTAGGGGTGCCGGAAGTAGGGGTCGTGGGGCTCCATGAGGTGCACCACCAGCATGTAGCGGTTGCCCGCCGCGCGGTTGCCGGCGATGAAGGTCTGGGCGTTCTCCAGCACCACCTCGGCCGGCTGGTAGTAGTCGGTGACCGCGTACTTCCCCTTGGTGAGCCGGTCGCGCAGCTTGCGCAGCACGTTGTACATGCTGAGCTGCGCGCTGCTCTCCTCGGCGCCGGCGATGTAGCTGGGCCGCTGGTACTCGAAGTAGTCGAAGCCCTGCTGGAAGTTGAAGCTGCGCGTGACGTTGATGTTGTTGGGCAAGCCGCCGGTTGCGTAGTGATTGGCGGACATCACCTCGGCGATGGTGTCCACCTCATCGGGCAAGGCCTCGGCTTTGAGCTTGCTTTTGTGCCCGCTCGGCGCCATCGAGCTGTAGAGGCTCGCGAAGCTCGCGCGCGTCCAGCTCGCCTGCGTGACGTACTGCTCGAACAGCAGGCCGTCGGCCGCCAGCTTGTCGATCGCAGGGGTGAGCCCGTCGGTGTTGCCGTAGGCGCCCACATGGTCGGCCCGGAAGGTGTCCACGACAATGAGGATGACGTCGGGCGCGCCGGCCGGGGCGTCGCTGGCCGGCCGCACCGGCACCATCTGGGCAGCGCCCTCGGGCGACGGCGCGAAGGAGAACAAGCCGGAGAGGCCGATGAGCCCGCCCCAGGCCGCGAAGCTGCCGCGGGGCTCCAGCATGATCTTGAGCGGCGTGCGGGTGAGGAAGACCGGCGCCAACCACAGCAGAAGACCGGCGGCCACGACAAAGGCGCCGGCGATGGCCCCCATGGCGGACCCGGGGACGCCAGCCTCGGCGAACACCGCCTTGTTGACGATGTAGCGGGCGATCACGACGCCGAGCGGCAAGAAGACCGACAGGAAGCCGAGGGTCCAGCCGACGGGATCGCTGAGCTTCTTGAAGACGAGGCCGAGCAGGGCGATCCCCACCCCAGCGCCGAGGCCCACCGCGCCGCCGATGAGGCCGTAGAGCACCGCGGCATAGACGAGCGCTTGGTACTCCGCGACCGCGCCGCCCCACAGCACAAACAGCGCCTCGGTGATGCCAATGATTGCGCCGGCGATCATCGCCCCCGCGAAGCCCAACCAGATCCGACGAACCACCCTGACCTCCAAGCCGACCGCCCCCGGGCCGGCGCCGCCCGACGCCGCGCGCCGGTCTGGGGCCCAACCCGCCGCAGCCCGCGGCACGCCCCGCCGCATAGCGCCCCGCCCCGGCTAGATCCAGGCGCGCGGCCGGCGCCCCCGTTGCCTGCACGCCGCGGGCCCGCCTCGGCAGCCAGGGGCTCGGGCCAGCCAGCCGACAAGGGGCGGTCGCTGCGCTTGACCGAGGCCGGAGCCTGACGCACACTGCGCCCATGACCAAGCTCCCCCACGCTCATCTCCGCGCCCCTTCGACCCTAATGCTCGCCCTGGTCCCGCTGTGGGCCGCGTGCAGCGTCGGCCTTGAAGCCACCACGGCCAGCAAGGACACCGGCGGTGCCGCCGGCGGCTCCGAGGGCCAAGCGGGCGCCGCCGACGGCGGTCCGCCCGACACCGGCTTCACCGGGGGGACGGACAGCAGCGCGGACGGCAGCGCAGACAGCAGCGCGGACGGCGCCGCCGGTGGAGGGACCGACGCCGGCGGCTCGGGGGGCGACGGGGGCGAGGCCGGCGATGGCGGCGGAGCGACCGGCTCAGACGGGGGCGGCGATGGGGCCGCCGCTGTCGAGATCACCGTGGACGTGCCCACTCCCGACTACGGCATCAACGCGGGCGGCGACCGCGTCACCATCCGCGGCGGTCCCTTTGACGCCTCCGCCGCCGTCACCTTTGGGACCGAGCTCGGCACGGTGCTGAGCTGGACCGCCACCGAGCTGCAGGTCAGCACCCCGGCGAACGCGCGGGTCGGCCGGGTGCAGGTCGCGGTCACGACCGACAGCGGGGCCGGCGTGCGTCCGGGCGCCTTCACCTACTGGCCGGATGGCCGCGGCCTCGTCGGCTTGATCGGCGTGATGGAGTGGGGCCAGCTCGTCGGCGGCTACTGGGGCGGCGCCACCTTATCGGAGGGCTCGGCGGCGGTCTACTTCCTCGACCCGGTCAGCACCGCGTGGTGGAGCAACTTCGCGCCCAGCCTCGACAGCTGCGCCCACGAGACCTACACGCCCCCGACCCTGTACGTGGACTCCCCGATCGCCGCCCAGGTCGAGCTGCGGAGCAGCAGCGGGCGAAGTGTCCCGCTGGACTGGGACGCCACGGCCAACGGCTACCAAGACACGGAGCTGAGCCTGTCCCAGTGGGGCACAGGCGAGCGGTACTCTCTCCAACCGCTCCCCGGGGATCGTGTGCCGGAGGTCGCCATCACCGATGCCGTGACGCTGCCGACGACGCTGACGGTCACGAACCCGGCGATCACCGGGAGCACCGCCGACACCTTCTCCCGCGGCGAGGCCGTGACCTGGGCCGCCGGCGGCAATGACTGGGTGTTGATCCGCCTCGTGCTCGACAATGGCTATGGCGCCTCGGGGCTTGAGACCGTGAACTGTGTCGCGCGGGATGACGGCTCCTTTGTGCCCGACACCTCGCTGTTCTCGTCGTGGCCGGTGGGCGTGCAGCTCACCCTGAACGTCTCCGCGGCCCGGGACAGCGCGGGGGGCCAAGTGCCGTGGAACCAGTCCAGCAGCAAGGTGGCGGGCCTCAACACGGTGATCGGCGCGGTCTTCACCCGCTGACCGACGTGGGCAGAGGCCCGGCGGGGCGCTGTTCCTCACCGATGTTCCACGGGGAGCGCGCCGCTCAGCTCCCCCGGCCCACGGCCTCGAAGATGCGGTCGTACTTCGGCCAAACAACGTCCCAGCCGTTGTTTCCGCGGACGAAGCGCA
>CANHON010000395.1 GCA_947462115.1 Deltaproteobacteria bacterium
AGCCAAGGGCCCACGAGCTCGGCGACCGCGCAGGCCAAGGCCCGGGGCCCCGATCCGCCGGCGCGCAGCAGGGCCGGCGCCCCCAGCAGCACCGCGGCGAGGTCCGGTCGAAGGGGGGGGTGGCCCAGGCGGACGAGCTGCTCGTGCACCGCCCGCTCGCGGCGGAGGAGCGCGCGGGCTCGGCGCGGGTGCGAGTGCAGCACCGGCGCCTCGCCGCAGCGCCAGACCCGCAGGCCGGCGCTCCACCAAGCGTCTTCAGCGATGGGCGCGGCGATCAGCGGGTGCCGGCGCAGCGCGGCGCAGCGGTAGACGCTCGCCACGTGGTCGGCCTGGGGCGCCCAGCCCGAGCCCGGCGGGGTCCAGGCCCGCAGCCGCGCCCGGGTGATCGGGTCGGCGTCCGGCCAGGGGAGCTGCCGGCACACCACCGCGTCGGCGCCGCTGGCCCGGAGCGCGCCCACCGCCGCCGCCGCCCAGCCCGCGCCCAGCGGCACCGCATCATCGCTCAAAAAAGCGACCAGCTCAGTCTGTACGTGCTCCAGCGCCGCGATGCGCGCCGCCCCGTGGCCGGCCCAGGGCGCCCGGAGCACTTGGGCCCCCGGCAGGCCCGAGGGCCCCGCCGGCCCGTTGGACAGCACCAGCACCGAGACCGCCGGTCGCTGGGCCAGCAGCGCGGCGAGCCCCGCCGGCGGCCCCGGTCGGTGGGTGGGGATGACCACGGTGAGGGGCAGGTCGGGCCCGGGGGCCCCCGCCGGGGCGCGGGTCCAGCCCGGCGGCGGCGGGCCGGTGAGGGCCTCCACCAAGGGGCCCAGCTCATCGGGCGGGCGATCGGCGGGCCAGGGGCCGTCGAGCTCGAGGTGCAGGGGCCGGCCTTGGCGCAGCACCGCCGCCGCGGCCCGCCACCGACCGGCCTTCACCCGGAGGGGCGCGGTCAACCCGCCCGCCGGGCGCACCAGGCGACGGTGGCGGCTAGGCCCTCGGCGAAGCCCACCTGCGGACGCCAGCCGAGGCGGGCCCGGCTGTGGCGATCATCGAGGCGGTAGGCCGCGTCTTGCCCCGGACGCGCCGGCCCGGACACGACCGGCGCCCCGCCCATCAGCGCCCCGACGGCCTCCGCCACCGCTCGGTTGCTGCGCTCGTTGCGCCCGGCGAGGTGATCGACCGCGCCGGGCTCGAAGGCCTCCAGCGCGCGCCGCAGCCCGCGGGCGCAGTCCTCCACCGCGAGCCAGTCGCGCCGGGGCGAGCCATCGCCGTGGATCACGATGAGGCCGTTGTTCTTGGCCATGGCCGTCCAGCAGGGGATGGCCTTCTCGAGGTGCTGGCGCGGCCCGTAATTGTTGGTGCAGCGCACCAAGGCCACGGGCGCCCCGAAGCTGTGGCGCCAGGCGAAGACCAGCGACTCGGCGGCGGCCTTGCTGGCGGCGTAGGGGTTGCCGGGGCGGTGCCGATCGCCGGGCCCAAAGCTCTGACCGGGCAGCGCGGCCCCGAACACCTCGTCGGTGCTCATGTGGAGCAGCCGGGGCAGGCCCACCGCCTGGGCCGCCTCCAGCACCGCCCGGGTGCCCTCGACGTTGGTGGCGAAGAAGGCGCCCGGGCTCGCCAAGCTGCGGCTGACGTGGCTCTCGGCGGCGAGGTGGATCGCGCCGTCCGCGCCGTCCATGGCCGCCCGCAGCGCGGCCCCGTCCTGCAGGTCCGCGTGGAAAAACTCGTGCGGCACGCCGATCAGGTGCGCACGATCGCCGGCGTAGGTCAGCGCGTCGAGCACCCGAACCCGGTGCCCCGCGCCGCTGAGCTCCCGTACGAGCTGGCTGCCGATGAAGCCCGCGCCACCCGTGACCAGTACGACGCCCATCTGTCCCTCGCCCGGTCAGCCTACCGCGGCGCCGCCGAGCCGCGCCCAAACAGCGGCCAGTCGCCGATCCTCCAAGCAGGGGCCGAGGCGCGCCGACGACCGCCGTGGCTGCGCTGAGACATTTTGTGAAATCCTCGGTTGCGCCGGCCGGTCAATCCTCGCCCGGCAACGAACTGGTTAGCCCGCCCGCCCGAAGCGCCCCGACGATCCCCAATCGGATCTGCCCTCGGTCGCTCCCCCCTGCGCAGAGGTCGCGCCCGCTGATGTCCGCTCGCCGCCCCGTCGCACTGCTCCTGAGCATCCAGGCGGTCGCCCTCCTCCTGCTCACCTCGGCCGCAGGCGCCACCTGGTGGACCGAGCGGGTGACGGTGGACGCCGAGGTCGAGTCCATTCAGCGGCGCACGCGGGAGATCCGCGATCAAGCCGCCATCGCCGCGCTGGAGCCCTACGCCTTCGGCGCCAGCCGCGACCCCAAGCACATCGACGAGGCCGCCAAGGCCGTCGCCCAGACCGCCGCGCTGGTCAGCTCCCTCAAGGCCGACATGGCCGGCCAGGACGCCAACTTCACCGCCATGGGCCAGACCCTGGACCGGATGACCGAGGTCATCGGCGTGATGACGCGGGTCTCCACCACGGCGGATCTGTCGGGCGCCCTGCAAGAGCTCACCGACGCCCGGGTCAAGCTCGAGACCCAGCTCCGCGCGGTCGAGATGGTGGCCCAAGGCGCCGCCCGCGAGCACTTCAACCGCTACATGCAGGTCACGATGCTGCTGTGGGGCGGCATGTTGCTCGTGATGTTGGCCACCGGCCTCGCGGCCCGCCGCGGCGTGGTCAGCAACGAGCTCAGCTCCGAGCGGGAGCGCCGGCAGCTCACCAACGGCCTCACCGGCGCGCTGGAGGCCGCGCTGGAGGGCAAAGAGGCCCCTGCGCCCCTGGCGCCCATCGAGAACTACCGCTCCGTCTACGACGCCGTGAGCCGGGCGATCACCACGCTCGACGAGCTTCGCAAGTCCAACGTCAAGATGGCCCGCCGCACCACCTTCCTCAAGGACATCCAGGACGCCCTGTCGATGGCCGAGAACGAAGACCAGGTGCTCAACACCGGCTACCGGGCCGCCGGCCAGGCCTACCCGCGCTTTGAGTTCTCGATGCTGCTCGTGGACTCCACGGCCGGCCGGCTCGCCGCCCACCGCAACGAGAGCAAGCGGCCCTGCACCGCCACCGATCCCGGCCGCTGCCCGGCCATCGACAAGGGGCGCACCCTGCACCACCGGGCGGGCGACGGCGAAGGCTCCGAGCACCTCGCCCGCTGCAGCTACATCACCGACCCCAGCGTCAGCGTGTCCTGCGCGCCCCTGCACGTCATCGGCACGGCGGCGGCGGTGGCCCAGCTCAGCCACTACCCCCACACCGAGACCGCCTTCGACGATCTGGAGGCCCTGGCCCTCGCGGTGGCGAGCCGCCTCGGCGTGGTGCGCTCCTTGGCCGAGCGGACCATCGAGGCCAACACCGACGCCCTGACCGGCCTGTCCAACCGCCGGATCCTCAACGACCGCCTCTCGGGCCTCGACAGCGCAAACATCCCCTACACCGTCGTTTTGTGCGATCTCGACCACTTCAAGAAGCTCAACGACACCTTCGGCCACGAGGCCGGCGACCGCTGCCTCCAGACCTTCGCCGACGTGCTGCGGCGCGCCTGCCGCGACAGCGACGTGCCCTGCCGGCTCGGCGGCGAAGAATTCGTGCTGCTGCTGCCGGGCGCGGGCATGCGGGCGGGCCTGTCGGTGGCCCTGCGGATCCGCACCTTCCTCGCAGAGGCCTGCGCCAAGCTCGGCATCCCGTTCACCGCCTCGCTCGGCGTCGCCAGCCGGCCCGACCACGGCAACACCGGGGAGGCGGTGCTCCGCGCGGCCGACGCGGCCATGTACGACGCCAAAGAGGGCGGCCGCGACCAGGTGGTGCCCGCCCGCGCCCTGCCCCTGCTCGAGGGAGCGGTCTGAGCGTGGCCACCATCCTCTCTGTCGAAGACATCGCAGAGAACCAGATCTTGATGACGCGCAAGCTCAAGCGCGAGGGCTACACCGTGCTCACCGCCGAGAACGGCGTCGAGGCGCTGCAGGTCACCCGCGAAGAGACCATCGACCTCATCCTCATGGACCTCGAGATGCCGGTGATGGACGGCTTTCAGGCCACCCGCATCCTCAAGTCCCAGCCCGGCACCCGGCACGTGCCGATCATCGCGGTCACCGGCTACGTGCCGTTCCGCGACGAGGCCATCGCGGCGGGCTGCGATGCCTTCCACGCCAAGCCCATCGACTGGGAGCGCCTGCTCTCGCTCATCGCCCGCGGCCAGCTGCTCAAGTACGACGAGCTCGACCGCCGCGGCTGACGCTCAGCGGGCCGCGGGCGCCGGCAGCAGGCGGGCGATGAGCGAGAGCAGGCGCTCCCAGTCGATGGGCTTGGCGTGGAAGGCATCGCAGCCCGCCGCGATGGCCTCGTCGCGGAA
>CANHON010000396.1 GCA_947462115.1 Deltaproteobacteria bacterium
ACCCAGGCGCGCTTCTCGAGGTAAGGCCCGGGGTAGAAGCTGCGCTTGAAGCCGTAGGTGATGGTGTCGCGCACCGCTTTGATGTCCATGTCGAAGGCCGAGACGGCGAGGGCGAACTCGCGGCTGACCGTCGTATGGCTCACGAGGCGGTTGTCGGTGCAGAGGGTGGCCGACAGCTTCTCCCGGAGCATGCGCCCAAACACGTGATCTTCGACCCGCTGGATGCTCGGGTTGGTCTGCATGTTGCTCGTGATGCAGACCTCGACGGTGATGCGGCGGTCGCCCACGAACTCGGCCAGCTGCTTGACATAGTGCTCGGGGTCTTCAATCTCGTCGTTACACAGCTCGGGGCTGAACAAGTGGTAGCCGTGCCCGAGGCGGTCGGCGTAGAGCGCCGTGATCGCCGAGAAGATGCTCTCCGGGCCGTAGGCCTCGCCGGCGTGCACCGTCTTTTTGAGGAAGTGGCGGTGGGCGTGGGCGAAGGCCTCCCGGTGCGCCTGGGCCGGGTAGCCGTCCTCTCGGCCCGCGAGGTCGAAGCCGACGATGGGAATACCGTGGTGGTCGCGGCAGCGCACCGCCGACCGGGCGAGCTCCAGGCTCGCGAGCCGGAAGACCTCGGTGCCCTCCGCGTCGAGGAACAGCCCGCAGAGCTGCTTGTACCAAGCCGAGAAGGCCCCCGAGAAGTAGCGCAGGGCGCAGACGATGATGCCGTAGCGGAACGGCGGCATGCCGCGGAGGCGGACGTCCTCGCTCCGCGCGTGCTCGTCGGCCGCGCGGCGAAGGCCCCGGTCGACCGCGCCGAGCACCTCGTCGAAGGCGAAGCCCCCGTGCATGTGGAGCTGGGGAGCGAAGCGCACTTCAGCGTACAGCACGCCATCTTCGATGTTGTCGACGCCGAGCTCGTAGGCCGCCCGCTCCAGCGCTTCGGCGTCTTGCAGCACCGCGCAGGTGAAGCCGAAGCCGTGCAGGTACTCCTCAAGGTTCCGATAGCTCGGCTTGAACACCAGCCTGTTGAGGCCCTCGACGGTGGTGGAGGGCAGGGCCACCCGGCGCTCGCGGGCGAGCTCGATGAGCGTCTCTTCCCGCAAGGAGCCGTCGAGGTGCACGTGCAGGTCGGTCTTGGGCAGCGCCCGCAGCAGGCTGAAGGGCAGGTCGGCGGGCAAGGGGGGCAGCACCCCAGCGGTCTGGCTCATGGGTTCCTCGGGGGCGGGCCGGCGACCTATCCCCAGCGCGGGTCCGCCGCGAACCGTCGCCCCGGGGGGAACCGCCCAGCGCCGGGCGGGTCAGGGCGAGGGCGCGGGGTCGGCAGAGGCGCGCCGCCGCGGGTTAGGCGTGGCGGCGTCGTGCCCGCGGCGCCCCTGCCAAGGAGCCGGCTTGAAGCGCACTGCGTCCGCCACCACGGCGATCTTGTTGTCTGTGCTGCTGGGCAGCCCCCTCCCGGCCGTCGCCGCGGGGGAGGCCTCCCCGCCCGCTCCGGCGCTCACCGACCCCAGCGATCCGCTGCTCAGCGCCGCCGAGCTGGAGCTCCACCGGCTGTGGACCGCCCTGCGGGCCCTCCCAGAGCCGGTGTACTTCCTCGGTTTTGGGCTGCTTGACCGCAAGCAGACCGAGATCGCTGGCACCCACGGCTCGGCCACCGCGATCTCCACCCGCAACTTGCGGGTCGGCGACGTCGATCTGCGCGTGGGCAGCCCCGCCCTCGACAACACCCACAAGCTGCGCGACGCCGGCTGGGGCAGCGAGCAGCAGCGCTTTTGGGTCGATCTGCCCACCGACCCCGACCCCGCGGTGATCCGCCACGCCCTCTGGCTCGCGACGGACGACACCTACCGCGCGGCCGTCCGGCGGCTGATCAAGGTGCGGGGCAATGACCTCGTGAAGGTCGAGCGGGAGGACCAGAGCGCCGACTTCTCCGAGGCGCCGGTCGAGGTCGATCTGGGCCTCGTCGAGCCCCTGCAGTTCGACGCCGCGCTCTGGCAGGACCGCCTGCGGGTGGCCTCGGCGCGCTTCTTGGCCTTCCCCGAGGTGCACGACTCCAACGTCACCCTCTCGGTCTTCGACGAGACCGTGACCACCCTGAACTCCGAGGGCACGCGGGTTCGGCGGCAGCGCTGGCACCTGCGGCTCGGCATCATGGGCCGCACCACCGCCGAGGACGGGCAAGAGATCGGCGTCTACGACTCGGTGGAGGCGCTGACCCCCGAGGACCTGCCCAGCCCCGAGCACATCGCCGAGCTGGTCGATGCGGTCGCCCGGCGGGTGGTCGACCTGCGGGCCGCGCCGATGATCGAGCCCTACTCCGGTCCCGCCATCCTGCGCGGGCGGGCGGCGGGCGTGTTCTTCCACGAGGTGCTCGGCCACCGCGCCGAGGGGCACCGTCAGAAGGACGAAGACGAAGGCCAGACCCTGACCGACATGGTCGGCCAGCGGGTCTTCCCCGCCTTCATCAGCGTCTACGACGACCCCACCCTCACCGAGTGGGGCGGCGTGCCGCTCAACGGCAGCTACCGCTTCGACGACGAAGGGGTGCGCGCCGAGCGGGTGGATATCATTAAGAATGGCGTGGTCAAGGACTTTCTCATGAGCCGGGCCCCCATCGAGAACCAGTCGCGCTCCAACGGCCACGGCCGCCGCCAGCCGGGCGAGGCGCCGGTCGCCCGACAGGGCAACTTGGTGGTCGAGGTGCGCGATCCCGTGCCCTATGCCGCGCTGCGCGAGCGGCTGCTCGATGAGGTCAGGCGCCAGGGCAAGCCCTTCGGCCTGATCTTTGAGGACATCACCGGCGGCTTCACCCTCACCGGCCGCGGGATCCCCAACAGCTACGCCGTTCAGCCGGTCTCGGTCTGGCGGGTCTGGCCGGACGGTCGGCCCGATGAGCTGGTGCGTGGCGTCGATCTCATCGGCACCCCCCTGGTCACCTTCGAGCGCATCATCGGTGGGAGCGACGAGGTGGACGTGTTCAACGGCGTGTGCGGGGCCGAGAGCGGCTGGGTGCCGGTCTCCGCCATCGCGCCGGACCTGCTGGTGCGCGAGGTCGAGGTGCAGCGCCGCGAGAAGAACAACGAGCGGCCGCCGCTGTTGGCGCCGCCGATGCCCGAAGCCGGAGCTGAGCGATGAGCCCCGTCCGCCGACCCTTCTCCGCGCGGCCCGCCCTCCGGCTCGCCGCCCTGTGCGCCGCCGCGCTGCCCGGCGCTGGGGGGCTCGCGGCCACGCCCGCCCACGCCGAGGAGGCCTCCCCCGCCGTGGTCGCCGCGGTCGAGGGCGAAGACGCCCTGTTCAAGGCCGCTCAGCTCGAGCTGGAGCGCGCCCGCTCGATGCACCTGCCCGGCCAGCCCCCGCCCTACTTCGTGGTCTACCGGCTGACCGACGCCTGGAGCTCGACGGCCGCGGCGAGCTTCGGGGCCCCCACCTTCAGCGACACCTCGCCCTATCGACAGGCCCGGATTGACGTGCGGGTCGGCGACTACCAGCTCGACAACAGCAATTTCGCCTCCTCGACCGGCAGCCTGGAGGGGGTGTCGATGGTGAACCTGCCGGCCGACCCCTCCGTGGTGGCGATGCGGCGCGAGCTGTGGCTGGCCACCGATCGGGCCTACAAGGGCGCGGTCGAGGAGCTGTCGTCGCGGCAGGCGGCGCTGGAGGGCCGACCGGCCCCCACCGTGCCCTCGCTCTACCGTCCGCCGCCGGGATTGCCCTCCAGCGGCCCCATGGCGGGGCCCCCCTTGGCCGAGGGCGCGGTGGAGGCGCGGGTGGAGGCCTTGTCGGCGCCCCTGCGCGGCCGCGGTTTTGAAGAAGGCGACGCGCTGAGCCGGGACTATGCAGGTCGAAGGCTGATCTTGAGCACGGAGGGGCTGACCCAGTGGTCCACCGTCACCGGCGCGGTCGTGGTGGTCGAGGCCACCACCCGCACCGAAGATGGCGTGCGGCTGCGTGATCTGCGCTGGTGGGTGGCCCCCGACGCGAGCGCCCTCCCGCCGCTGGATCAGATGACCCGCGAGGTCGGGCAGATGGCCGATCGCCTCGAGGCCAGCCGCGCCGCGCCGGTCGAGGCCGACTACCTCGGGCCGGTGCTGTTCGAGCACGCGGCGGCGGTCGAGCTGTTCCGGCAGCTCCTGCAGCCGGAGCTGGTGGGCACCCCGCCCCTGGAGGTCGAGCCCGACCCCTACGGCCCGCCGCCGGAGAGCCCGCCCACCGCCCGCGTCGGCCGCCGCCTGCTGCCGGGCGGCTGGTCGATCGTGGACGACCCGATGGCCGACCCGCGGCTCGGCGGCGCCTACGCCATCGACGGCGAGGGCATCCCGGCAGAGCGGGTGGAGCTCGTCGAGAATGGCGTGCTGAAGAACGTGCTGA
>CANHON010000397.1 GCA_947462115.1 Deltaproteobacteria bacterium
CCCGAGGGGGACCGGGCCGCCAACCTGCGCTTGGCCGAGGCCCGGGCCGACGCCGCCCTCGCCGCCCTGCGCGCGCTCGGCGTGCCCGAGGCCCAGCTCCGCCGCCTGCCCCCGGCGGTGCCCGAGGGCGCGACCTCCGCGGCCGGCCTGCGGGTCTGCGTGCTGCGCTTCGCGCCGGGAGACCGTTGATGCCCCCCTCGACCCGCGCCGCGGCCCTTTTTGCGCTGCTCGTTCTGCTCGCCCTGTGCCCGGCGGTGGCCGCCCTGGCCGGCCCGCCCGCGGCGCCGTCCTCGCCGACCCCGGGCCCGTCCTCGCCGTCTCCGACGCCGTCCTCGACGCCGTCCTCGACGCCGTCCCCGTCTACGGCCCCGGCCCTGATCTTGGTGCGGGCCGGCGACACGGTGGAGGGCATCGCCGCCCGCCTCGGCCTCAGCCCCGCCCAGCTCCGGGCCCAGAATGGCCTCGCTGACGGTGCTCCCGCGCCGGTCGGCGCCCTGCTGGAGGTGCCGCTGCGGGCGGGCGAGCAGGTCTCGGGCGGCCTCGTGCTGTCGCTGAGCGGCGAGGCCCGGCTGAGCGTGGCGGGCGCGCCGGAGCGCCCGGTGGGGGCCGGCGAGGCGGTGCCGGTCGGCGCCCTCCTCTGCACCGGCGCGGAGGGCTACCTCACGGTGCGCATGGCCTGGAACGCCCGCGAAGGCGGCCATGACGACGTCAACCTCATGCCCGGCACCTGCGTCACCCTCGCGGCGGCCCACGCCCGGCCCGGCGCCCGCCTCAGCGTGCTGCAGCTCCAGCGCGGCTCGGTGGTGGTGCCGCCGCAGCGGCTCGGCGAGGCCGGCGGCACGGTCACGGTGCAGACCCCCGAGGGCGTCTCGACCGCCGAAGCCGGGGGCTTCCGGGTGCACCGCGAGGCCGCGGCCTCCCGCACCGAGGCCCTCGACACGCCGATGGTGGTGCTCGGCCAGGGGGTCGAGCAGCCCTTGGCGGCGGGGGAGGGCAGCCGGGTGAGCGCCGGCCAGCCGCCGAGCCGCCCGGTCTTGCTGCTGCGGGCGGGCCAGCCGGTGAGCCCCGCGCCGGGGGCCGAGCTGCGCCGGGCCGAGCTGCGCTGGACCGCGGTGGAGCGCGCCCTCTCCTACCAAGTGGAGCTCGCCGTGACCGAAGACTTCCGCGAGCTGGTGCTGCTCGACCAGGCCGGCGACCGCCGCTACGCCCCCGAGCGCCTGTCCTTGCCTTACCGGGTGCCGGGCCTGCACTGGCGGGTGAGCCCGGTCGATCGCACGGGCTTCATCGGCCTGCCGAGCGAGGGCCGTCCGTTGGCCCTGCCCCGGGGCATCGGCCCATGAGCGCCCCCGATCCCGCACCTGCGCCCGCTTCACGGCGCCGCGCCCTCCGCCGGCTCCCCCCGGTCGGCCGGCGATCGGCTCCGGTGATCGCCCTGCTGACGGTCGGTCTGGTCGGGCCGCAGGCCGCCGCAGTACCCATCGTCCCCCCGCGCATCGACGTGTCGGGGCCCCGCTTGCCCGCCGACGGCGCCCGGGGCTTGGGGGTGGAGTCGGCGCGCCTGCAGCCGGGCTTCGAGGGGCGGCTCACGGCCTTCGCGGTGGGGCAGCCGCTGGTGTGGATCGGCGAAGACGGCGAGCGGGTCGAGGCCCTGTCCACGGTCGCGGGCGCCAGCGGCTCGATGGCCGCTACCCTGGGCCCCGTGCGCGCGGCGCTGAGCCTGCCGGTGTTCTCGGCCTTGGCGGGCGATGATCGGCCGGTGGGCGGCGCGGTGGGCGATCCCGGCCTCGATCTCAAGGCCCGCCTGCTCGACCGCGAGGCCCTGGCGCTGGCGGCCATCGGCCGGGGCACGGTCCCGGCGGGGGCGGCGGCGCAGGCGGTGGGCAGCGACGGCCCCACCGGCGAGCTCGGCCTCGCGGCGGCGGTGGGCGCGGGGCCCTGGGGCGGCGCGGCCCAGCTCGGCTACCGGCTGTTGCCCCGGGTGGCCGGCGGCGAAGACGACCTCCACGACGATGTCTACGACGACCGGCTGCGGCTGAACCTCGGCCTCTCCTGGGTCGGCGCGGGCGAGGCGGCGCCGGCGCTGAGCCTGGAGCTGCTCAGCGAGCGCCAGCTCAACGAGCTCGGCGTGGCCTGGCGCGGCAGCCCGGCCGAGCTGCTCCTCGGCGGCCAGTGGAGCCCCCGCGGCCCGAAGGGTCCGCGCCTCCGGGGCGGCCTCGGCGCCGGCCTCAGCCCCGGGGTGGGCGCGCCGGTCTGGCGCCTGATGCTCGGCGTCGGCGCCCAGGCCCCCCTGCCCACCCTCGGCCCGCCCAGCCCCTAAACGCCGCGCCAGCGGTGATCCTGGGCGCCCCGGCCGCCTGCGGCGCCCGTCGGCCCTCCGCCGGGCGCGCCGCTGCGCGGCTTGGGCGCTGCGCGCCCGAGGCTGCGCCTCGCCCTCTGGCCGGCCTGGCGCGCGCGAGGCGGTCGGCGGCGCGCAGATGGTCTTCCCCCACGTTAATCCCACCGGCCCACCGCCCTTCAGGCCCCGAACACCACCACCCGCTTGTCGCCCACCTGCGCCTCGCGGGCCCACAGCCGCTCCTCCCAGCTTCGGTCGGGCCGCACGTCGAAAACGACCAGCCAGCCATGATCCAGGCCCACGGTGTCCAAGTAGCGCCCGAGCTGGGCCACGCCGCGCTCGATCACCGTCTCCAGCCGGTCGCGGCTGCGCACGCGCTTGATCTCAATGGCGAAGCGGTCGGGGCCGTAGGCGATGAGCAGGTCCATGGCGCCGCGGCCGGCGGCGAACTCTCGGTGCACCCGCCCGCCCCCGTTGACCACCCGCTGCAAGAAGGCGCACAGCGCGAGGTGGGGCACAGCCTCGGGGTAGTTGGGCACCTGAGCGACGACCACGTCAGCGTTCTCGCGCCACCACTGGCGGAAGGCCTCGAGCAGGGCGGGCATGTCGAGGCGGCCCTCGGGCGTGGCCCAAGGCCAGTGGGGCGGGGCTACGTTGGCCTGAACGTTGAGCGCGAGCTGGCGCACGACGAGCTCGCGGTAGATTGGATTTGCGAGCTCGACGCCCTCGGGGCCGCGGCGGAGCAGCCCCAGGTCGAGCAAGCGCTGAAGGTCGTCGGAGTCGTAGGGGATGGCGAAGGGCTCATCGCCGAGGATGACGGCCTGCACGATCTCTGCGACGCGCGGCTCGCGTAGGCGCTGGACCAAGCCGTCGAGGTGGGTGGTGCGCGCCAAGAACAGCCGCTCGCGGGCCTGCTCGATGTGCGCCGGCAGGATCGGGGCGGCGCGGTCCGGCACGAGCTCCGTTACGCAGAGGTCGGCCAGCGCGTTGACGAGAAATGGCTGGCCGTCGGTGATCCGGGCGAGCTCGGCGGCGGCCTCGGGGCTGAAGGGTTGGCCCGTGTCTTGGGTGTGCTGGCCGAGCAGGTCGGCGACCTCGGCGGCGGAGAGGTCGCGCAGCGTGAGGGAGTCGGCCACGACGTTGAAGACCGAGCTCGGGTCGAGGACCTGCCCGTCTTTGGTGTGCACCGCATAGCCCCGCAGGCTGCGCCGGCCGCTGAGGGCGACGGAGGTGGGGAAGCGGCCCACGCCGCGGTCCATGAAGCCGGCCCGGAGCTGCCGCAAGAAGCTGACCATGGCGGGGCCGGAGATGACGTCAGCCTCGTCGATCAGGAGCACGAGCGGCACCGGGAGGCCCGCGGCCCAAGCGCGCAAGAAGGCGCCGAAGCGGTCGCCCACTGGCGCACTCTGCCACTCGCCGGTGGCCGGCGGGCGCCACGCAGCGGGCAGCTCGGTCGCGCCGTCTTGGAGCGCCGCGATCCACAGCGGCTCGGCCACGGCGGTCTCGTCGATGCCCTGGCTGGCCTCGAGCGTGGCCCAGCAGGCCGCCACGCCGCGCGCGCGCAGGGCCTCGGCGAAGGCGCGCATGGCGGTGGTCTTGCCGGTCTGGCGCGGCGCGTGCAGCACGAAGTACTGCTGGCGGTCGATGAAGGGCTGCAGGTCGGGCAGGCGGCCCACGGGCGGCAGCATGAAGTGTCGGGCGGGGTCGCAGGGGCCGGTGGTGTTGAAGAAGCGGTCCATGCGGGCCTCTAACCGGCGCGGCTTGCGACGGGCGGTCCCGCCGGCCGAGAGCCGTCGGGCCGGGTGCTGCCGGGGGTTCGCTGCGCTCCGTCGGCCAGGGGCCGACCGCGCTGCGCGCGCCCCTCGGCCCCCTACCGCGCTGCGCGCTGTGATTGACGCGCTCGACGTTGATCTCAGGACGCGCCCCGTGGCCCCGCGGGGCCGCAGGCGTCGGGCGCAGCCCGACCGAGCCGGGCGGGCCGCGACCCCGCAGGCCGCAGGCCGAGGCGGCGCGG
>CANHON010000398.1 GCA_947462115.1 Deltaproteobacteria bacterium
CGGCAGCTCCGGCGGCGGCTCGGCGGGCGGCAGCGGCGACGGCGGGCGGGACACCGACGGGCCGGCCGACGTCGACGACACCGGCGCGGCCGCCAAAGGCGACGATCTGTCTCTGGCCGCGGGCGGCTGCTCGGCGGTGAACGCGGCGCCGGCCGCGCTCGGGGCCCTGTTTGGCCTGGGCCTCGCGCTGCGTCGGCGTCGGTCCCGCTGAGCAGCGGCGGCCGGCTCGCCCGCGGGAGGGACCGGGCAGGGCGGGCCGCAGGCCCGGCGCGCAGCGCCAAGCGGCCCCGGGCGAGACCTTGGCTCGCCCGGCGCGGGCCGCGCGCCCAGACCGAGGCCCGACGGCCGAAGGCCGGACCGCCCTGCAGCGCGCTGTTCTCGCGCAGGGCGAGCCCTTGGCTTAGGGCAGCAGGCCCCGACGGGCGGCCAGCACCCGCGCGGTGACGGTCTCGACCAGGGCGCTCAGCGGCAAGGTCTCGGTGGCGCCGGAGGCGCGGTCGCGCAATTCGACGGTGCCATCCGTCTTGGTGCCGCGGCCGATGACCACCACGAAGGGGAAGCCGAGCAGCTCCAGATCCTTCATTTTGGCGCCGGCCGCGAGGGCGCGATCGTCGTAGAGGGCGTCGAGGCCGTTGTTCTTGAGGCTGGTGTACAGGCCTTCGGCGGTGGCGATGAGCTCGTCGTCCTTGGGGCTGAGGTTGGCCACGGCCACCTCGTAGGGCGCGATGCTCACCGGCCAGCGGATGCCGAGGCTGTCGGAGCGCTGCTCGACCGCCGAGGCGGCCACGCGGCTCACGCCGATGCCGTAGCAGCCCATGACGAAGGGCTTGGGACGGCCGCCCTCATCGGTGAAAACGGCGCCCATGGCGGCGCTGTACTTGGTGCCCAGCTTGAAGATGTGGCCCACCTCGATGCCGCGCTTGACGATGAGCGGGGCGCCGGTGCGGGGGCCGGGCTCGCCGGCGCGGGCGGTGCGCAGCTCCGCGAAGGTGGGCAGGGGGAAGTCCCGGCCGGGGTTGACGTCCAGCGCGTGCTTGTCGGTTTGGTTGAGGCCGCAGAGCAGGTTGTTCATGGCGCGCACCGACTCGTCCGCCACGATCGAGAAGGCGCTGGACAGGCCGATGGGGCCCGCGAAGCCGGGCTCGGCGCCGGTGAGGGCCACGATCTCGTGGTCGGTGAGCATGCGCAGCGCGAGGCCGCCGGTGTGGTTCTTGAGCTTGACCTCGTTGACCTCTTGATCGCCGCGCATCAGCACCGCCCAGGGCACCTCGCGGTCTGCCCAGACGGCCATCATCAGCACGGTCTTGACCATGCGGTCGGCGGCCACCTCGGGGAAGAAGGCCTGGAGCTGCTCGACCGTTTTGACGGCAGGCGTGGCTTCGATGCGCAGCGGCCGGGGCGCTTCGCCGTCGCAGGCGCTGGGCACGAGGCGGCTCTGGGCCTTCTCGACGTTGGCGGCGTAGTCGGCGCCCTCTTCGATGAGGATGGCGTCCTCGCCGGCGTCGGCGGCGACCATGAACTCCATGCTGCCGCTGCCGCCGATGTCCCCGGCGTCGGCGTCGACCCCGAAGGCCTCGAGCCCGCAGCGCTGGAAGATCCGGACATAGGCCTGCCGGAACGCCTCGTAGCGGGCGTCGAGGCCCGCCTCGTCGGCGTCGAAGGAGTAGGCGTCCTTCATGATGAATTCTTTGACGCGCATCAGGCCGAAGCGCGGGCGCAGCTCGTCGCGGAACTTCGTGTTGATCTGGTACAGCGACAGGGGGAGCTGCTTGTAGCTTTTGGTGGTGGCCGAGACGTACTCGGTCACGACCTCCTCGGCGGTGGGGGCGAGGCCGTAGGTGGCCTCTTTGCGGTCCTTGGTGGTGAGCATGGTGCGGCTGGCCATGTAGACCGGCCAGCGCCCGGAGCGCTCCCACAGGGCCTGCTCCTGCAGGATGGGCAGGGTGACCTCTTGGCCGCCGATGCCGTCGAGCTCTTGGCGCACGATCTCGCTGATCTTGCGGAGGGTGCGCTGCAACATCGGCGCGTAGACGTAGAGGCCGGCGCTGATCTTGTGGATGTAGCCCGCGCGCGCCATCAGCTTGTGGCTGGTGACTTCGGCGTCAGCGGGGTCATTTCGGTAGGTGACGATGTGGAGCTGCGAGGCGCGCAAGGGGCACTCCGGGTGCGAGGCGGCCGCCCCGCTAACCAGCGATGCCCCCGGCTGTGCGCCCCCGCGGGCTCAGGCGCCGGGCGAACGGGGCGTGGGGATGGGCCCGTAGAAGTGCGCCTCGACCCGGCCGGCCTCGCCCGCGCCGTCGATGATGCCCCAGCGCGCCAAGAGCGGCTCCGCGAAGCCGAGCTCGAACAGGTCCACGCCGACGCCATTGTCGGGGTGCGCGGCCGAGTAGACCAGCAGCTCGCCCTTGGGGCTGGGCGCGAGGTAGATGGGCCCGATCCCGTTGGGATCGACGTGATTGAGGCGCTTCTCGGTGCGGCACCACCACCAGCCGGCCGCGCTCGGCACAAAACCTTCGGGCGGGCCGTCGGCGCGCACCCGCAGGCTGCCGACCAGGGCGCCGGGGCGCAGGGGGCCGGCGAAGCGGGTGGGCAGGGGCTGGCCGGCGGCGGTCTGGACGCCCGTGAAGGCCTCGGGGCGGAGATCGCTGAGGTCGCTCAGGGGGCTCTGCAGCGAGCCGTCCGGCCGGATGTAGATCGGCAGGGTGATGAGGTCGTCGGCGGCGTAGGCGCCCGGGCCCTCGCTCTGGGGCCGCAGCAGCCAGTACCAGCCCGGCGCCGCTGCCGCCGCGGCGCGCAGGGCCTCGCCGGTGGGGCCGGCCTCCTGCCACTGCAGCTCGGGGCTCGGCTCGTCGTTTGGGTCGCGCTGGACGCTCATCTCAACCTCCGGACGGGTGGGGGGCTCAGCTCAGGCCGCCCTCAAAATTGGTGGGCGGGCGCGGCGCCCGCTGGTCCCGGCGGTCGCGCACGAGGCCCTCTTGGGCGGTCTCGGCCACCAAGGCGCCGTCCTCGCGAAAGACCCGGCCGCGGACGAGGCCGAGCGCGCCCTTGGTGGAGGGGCCATCGACCACGTAGAGGAGCCACTCGTCCATGCGGAAGGGTCGGTGGAACCACATGGCGTGGTCGAGGCTGGCCACCTGCATGCCCGGGGTCATCCAGGAGACGCCGTGGGGCTGGAGCGCGGTGGTCAAGAAGTGAAAATCAGAGGCATAGGCCAGCAGGTAGCGGTGCAGGGCCGGGTCGTCGGGCAGGGCGGTGGCGGCCCGCAGCCAGAGCGCGCGCTGGGCGGGCTTGGGCACCGGGCGCAGCGGGTTCTGCGGGTCGATCGGCCGGATCTCGATGGGGCGGTCCGAGAGGAGCTTCTCGCGGAAGCCCTCGGGCAGGTGGGGGGCCAGCTTGGCCGCGAGCGCGCGCTCGCTCAGCAGGCCCTCGGGGCCCGGCACGGTGGGCATGGGCTCGTGGTGGTCGAAGCCGGGCTCCGGCTCGTGAAAGCTGGCCGTCAAGTGCAGGATCGGCGCGCCGTGCTGCACCGCCACCACCCGTCGGGCGGAGAAGCTGCTGCCGTCCCGCAGGCGCTCCACCTCGTAGACCACGCCCCGGCTCACATCTCCCGGCCGCAGAAAATAGGCGTGCAAGCTGTGGACCGCGCGGTTGGGCGCGACGGTGCGGGTGGCGGCCGACAGCGCCTGGCCGAGCACCTGCCCGCCAAAGACCGTGCCCCAGCCCAAGTCTTGGCTGGGGCCGCGGAACAGGTTCTCCTCCAGCTGCTCGAGGGCCAACAGGTCGATGAGCTCGGCGAGCACGGGGCTGGGGGCGCCGGTGGCCCGTCGGGGGCCGCTTGGCCCGTCTGCTGCGTTGACCCGCATGGGGACCTCCGGGGGCGTCGGGGCATAACCGGGCCCCCGCCGCTCGCCCCCTTGGCTGCCCGGCCGCTCAGGGCGCGGGGTGGAGGGAACGTGGTGAGAATGACCGGATGGACGCTGTTCAGCGGGCGGCGGCGGTGAGGCGGGCCTCGGCCGCTGCGGCGGCCCGCTCGAGGGCCCCGAGCGCCTCGAGGTGCGCGCGCAGGGCGGCTTGGCCCGCGCCCAAGGCGGCGTGGGCGGCGCGCAGAGAGGCCTCGGCCTCGTCCCTCAGCAGGCTGAGGCCCTCGCTGAGGGCGGCGCGCAGGGCGTCGGCTTGGCGGTCGGCGGCCCGGCCGAGCTCTTGGCCCAGCGCCGGCATCCGGGCGTCGAGGGCGGCCAAAAAGCGCTCGGCGACGTCGTGCTGGGCGCGCTCGGCTGCGCTGCGCCCGGTCCACAAGGTGGCGAGCAGGCCGGCCCCGGCGGCGATGGCCCCCGCCAGCGGCCCCGA
>CANHON010000399.1 GCA_947462115.1 Deltaproteobacteria bacterium
CCGAGCGGCCGAGCACGAGGCTCGAGCTCAGCGCGCGCTCCGGCGTGGAGCGCACGCCGCGGGTGCTCACCAGCACGGTGGCCCCCTCCACCGAGCTGTCGGCGCTCAGGTGGAGCTCGGCGATCCCGCTGGCGCCCGACAGGCTCCACCGCGGTCCCGCCGGGGTCCGCTCGGCCGCCCTCCCCTGCCCGTCCGCGCTCAAGATCAGCTCCGGCAGGGCGCTCCCGCCGCTGCTCGCCCGCTTGCCGAGCGCGCCGATGGCCCAGGCCAGCTCCTGGGTGGTGTACCAAGCGCCGGACTGACGCCCGAGCTCCTCGGCCAGCGCCTCGGCCATGGCCTCCCCCGCGCGGTCGCCTGGGAACAGCTCCTCGAAAATACTGAGCATCAGGCCACCCCGGCGGAGCTCGGAGTAGAAGCTCCAGTCGTTGGCCCGGGGCAGCCGGAAGTTCGGCACCGGCATCGCCTTGAGCGCCCGCTCGTGGCGCCGATCGCCGGACCGCTGGACCGCGGCCATCAACAAGTACTGGGCCTCCAGATCGGCGCCCACGCCGGCGTTGGGCGGGCTCGTCTCCAGCGCGCGCTGGGCCTCCGCCGGCCGACCGCGTCCGGCCCGCGCGAGCACGTAGAGCATGTAGGCGCGGGTGCCCGCCGCGTCCGAGCCCCCGGCGGTGAGCCCGCTGCGCTCGATCCACGACAGCGCCTCGTCGAGGGCCTCGGCCGAGACCTCAAAGCGGGCCTCCTGCGCGTCCAGCAGCAGGTGGGTGGCGTAGGCGGTGGCCCACGGCGAGGGCGAGGTGCCGCCGGGCCAATAGGCGAAGCCGCCCGCCGGGGTCTGCATGGACAGCACCCGGTCGAGCCCGGCCCGGACCCGCTCATCGACGGGCCGCTGGGCCACGAGATCGGCGTCGATGGACGGCATCAGCGCCCGGAGGGCGAGCAGCGGTCGGGTGGAAGAGACCGTCTGCTCCACGCAGCCATAGGGGTAGCGGATGAGGTCCGAGATGTGCGCCAAGGAGCCGATGTAGGGGTTGGTCGTGACGAGGACCTGCGTGCGATCGGCGCCGTCCACCCAGCCGCCGGCGTCGAGCGCGGCGTCCAGATCGACCAGCGCGCCCAGCGGGAGCCGCTGGCTTCGGCGCTCCTCGCTGCGGTCGGGGACCAAGGGCAGGTCGAATTCGTCCCGCGAGCGGTGGCCGCCGCCCGAGGCGGTGACGACGATCCGCGCGGCGCCGGAGACCGCGTCGCTCCGCAGCCGGAAGACCGCCGAGCCGCCCTCGCCAGCCGCGAGCTTGAGCGTGGTGCGATCGGCGCCCAGCAGCTTCACCGGGGGCTCCCCCTCGGGCAGGCCGAGCTGCTGCGCCCCCGCGAGGCCGGTCACCGCGAGCTGAAGCTCGACCTCTTGGGCCTTTCCCGTCTGGTTGCTCACAAAAACCGGGAGGTCCACCTCGTCGTGGGTGGCCAGCACCCGCGGCACCGTCGCCTGCAGCACCAGCGGATCGCGCACCACCACGGTGGCCTCGGCCGATCCCACCCGCTCACCCGCCGCGACCACCGCCATGACCCGCAGCTTGCCGCGGTAGCCCGGAACGTCGAGCTTGACGGTGGCGAGGCCATCTTCGCCGATCGACACCGGGCCAGACCACAGCGAGACCGGCTTGACCATCTGCACGCGCCCCATCGAGCCGCCCGCGCCGTCGCCGCCGGTGCGCGAGCTCGGCCCGCCCGGCTCCATCATCAGCGTCCACCCCACGGTCTCGAAGGAGCTGACCCCGAGCCGTCGGCGCGCGAACACCTGCCGCAGCGGGTTGGGGGTCTCAAAGTCGGTGAGCTGGAGGATGCCCTCGTCCACCACCGCCACCGTGGCCGTGGCGCCGCCCTTCACCTTGCCGATGTTCAGCTTCACCTCGAGGGGCGACCAGGGGAGCAGCTCCGCGGGCACCTCCATCGCCACCGCCTGCTCGAAGCGCGCCGGACGCACCCGCACCGAGCGCGCCCCATAGGCCCGGCCGGGGATGAAGGCCGCGGCCGACTCGAGGTGGGGGTCCTTGATCAAAAAGGCCGTCACGAAGGCGTTTGGAACGAACTCGCCGATCTTGGGGCTCCAGGCGATCTCGCCGGCGGCGACCCGCTCCCAGCGGTGGCTCAGCACCCGGTCGCTCTCCAGGGTCCAGAGCACCCAGCCCGCGTAGGGGGCGGTGGCGCGCACCTCGAAGCGATCGCCAACCTCCACTTGATCCGGCGCGCTGAGGGCCAAGGGGGTCGGCCGCGCGGGCCGCGGCGTCTGATCGGCGCCCTCCTCGCCGTCCTCCCAGAAGTAGCGGTGGGCGCTGCCCTCGACGTAGAGCTCGGTCCGGGCGGCGCCGGAGGACACGACCACCAGCCAGCCCGCGGCCTCGCCCGCCACCGGCCACTGGAAAGAGAACCGGTCGCCTTGCACGTCGACGAAGCGGCGGCCCTCGGAGATCCGGCGGAGCGAGCGGCGGAGCTGGCCCGAGCCCTCTTCGTCGTCCCAGAACCAGCCCATCTCCTCGTCCAGCCGCACCAGCTCGACCTCGAGGCGCCCCGGACCGCCGGAGCTCAGCGCCGCGCCCTCGACGCCGACGAGCCGGCCCTCTACCTCGAGCAGATCGCCGCGCCGCAGCACCGTCTTGTTCGCTTTGGCGCCGATGTAGAAGGGCGCGGGGTGGACCGGCGCCCGGGCGGTGGTGCGGGTGGCCCGACCGCCGCCGCCCTCAAAAACCGCCACCTCAGCCACCACTTCGGCCGCCCCGAATGCCGCGGCCTCGGCGCCGGGCGCGCAGCTCAGCTGGGCCGTGCCCTCGTCGTTGAGCTGGGAGCGCTGACCGCCCACCCGCACCGAGGTCTGGCTGAGGCCCGCTTGCTCGGCGCCGCCGAAGTGAAATCCCTCGTAGCCTTTGGGTTGAAACCGCCCAGGCTCCACCCGGCAGCTCAGCTCGACGGCGCTGCCCGCGGCCGAGCCGCCGAACAGCCAGCGCCCGGCCACCGAGAAGACCGCCGGCTCGTTGGCGGCGAAGGCGCGGGCCGCCGGGGTCGCGGTCACGCTCATGCGCTCCGGCACGAACTCCTCGACGCTGAACGACAGCTCGCCCACCGTGCGCTCAGCGACCTCCAAGCGGGCGTGGTAGCGGCCGGTGGCGGCGAAGTCGGCCAGCGGGAGATCGGCCGTCAGGTGCCCGTGCACGTCGGGGTTCACGACGGTGCGGCGCACCTCGTTGCCGCGGGCGTCGATGAACCGCACCAGCGCCCGCGGGCGGTCGGTCAGCAGCTGCCCTTCTGGGTCCCGGAGCAGGCCGCCGAGGTGAACGACGTCGCCAGGCCGGTAGACGCCCCGATCGGTGTAGAGGCCGGCGCGGTAGGCCACCTGCTCGCCCTCGGAGGACCAGCGCTCGCCGCTGGTGTCGGCGTCCGACTGGAGGAGCAGATCTTCAAAGCGCAGAAAGGTGAGATCATCGCCCTTCTGCGCGATGATGGCGAAGGGCTCCTCGGGGTTGAGCGGATCGGGCTCGAGCTCGATGGCGCAGAACCCGTCCCCATCGGTCAAGCACCGGCCCACGGTCTGGCCGCTGCGCCGCACCGCCCGCAGCTCGACGCCGCTGGCCGGGCCGCCGGTGTGCACGTCGCGGGTCCAGAGCCAGAGCGGCGCGGGCCGCACGACATCCCCGGTGGTGGTCGAGACGCCGCGCTTGGCGATGATCTGGTGGTCGGTGAGCACGATGCGGGCGGCGTCCGATCCGCCTTGCGCGCCGGTGATGCTGAGCTCGTAGACGCCCCGCCCCGCCTCGGGCACCAGGGCCTGAAGGTCGAGGTAGTGCGTGCCCGAGACGTCCTCGCGCATCGGCAAGGGCACCACCGTCTCCGAGATGATGTTGGCGGTGCGCTCGTTCGCCGCCTCGTCCCCGGAGAGCCAGAAGACCAAGTTCTCCGGCGGCACATGCCGGACCTGAACCTTCACGCTGTCGCTGTTCAGGGCCTGGATGGGCAAGCTGCGCCAGGCGCTGTGCGGAAGGTATCGCCCCTTGTTGACAAAGCGCACCGAGGGCCGGCGCTTGGGCACCGTCACATCCACGCTGTAGTCGGCCGGGAGCTGCCCACCGTCCACCGTGCGGGCGCCGCCAGCGATCGACAGATTGTAGACACCCTGACCCAGCTCGCCCATGATCCGGAAGCCCGCCGGGCCCGGCGCAATGGTGAAGGGCACCGCCGGGCTCAGGCTGACCGCGCCCGCCAGCGCGTCGGCGTCGAGGGTGCAGCGCTCGTGCACGTACCAGGAGTCGTAGGTGTCGCGGTCCCAGTACCAGCGCTCCTCGCCGGCG
>CANHON010000400.1 GCA_947462115.1 Deltaproteobacteria bacterium
CTTGGTTGAGCAGCCAAGGCGGGCATCCCGGGCAGGCCGGAGCCTTGGTTGAGCAGCCAAGGCGGGCATCCCGGGCAGGCCGGAGCCTTGGTTGAGCAGCCAAGGCGAGCATCCCGGGCAGGCCGGAGCCTTGGTTGAGCAGCCAAGGCGAGCATCCCGAGCAGCCCGGAGCCTTGGTTGAGCAGCCAAGGCGGGCATCCCGGCTTGGCCGGTGGGGCCGTCGGCGCCGTCCGCCAGCGGCAATTGTCCGCAAGTCCACCGCCAAGTGGCCCCTTGCCCTCGCCGAGCGCCGGCTGGTAGGCTCGGAGTTGGGGCCGCGGCTGGCCTCCTTTCCCCGCCCGCCGAGGTGCCCGATGCCCACCCGATCGACGAGCACCGCGCCTACAACCTTCTGGCTCATCCCGGTGCGATAGAGCGCGCTTGAAGCACCAGCCCGAGGCCACCGCTTGACCACCCGCCCCGCCAGCACCCTGCCCCCGCCGCTCGCGCAGGTTGGCGTGCGGGCGGCCGTTTTGGTGGGGCTGCTCGCCGCCTGCACCGGCGCGCCCAAGCCCGAAGCTCCGGCGCCCGCCGACGACACCGCCGAGCCCGCGCCAGCCGCCGTCGACGCCGACGCCGACGGATACCCCAGCAGCTTCGACTGCGACGACGCCGACCCCGCCGCCTACCCCGGCGCCCCCGAGGTCTGCGGCGACGGCGCGGTGAACGACTGCGAACGTCGGGCCCTCGGCTGGGTACGGGAGCTCTGCGCTGTCCAGACCGAGGCGATCTTGGAGATCGTGGTCCCGACCAGCTATTACAACGAGGGCGCCTACATCGGTGACCTTCGCGGTGATGGTTCCGATATCTTTGGTATCGGCGTGCCCTCGGCGACTCGATGCGACGTGATTGGCTACGACGAGTGGGGCGAGCCGCTGTGGGACTGCCACCGATGGGGCATGTTCTACCTGCTTGATCTCTCGGAGCTGGAGCCCAACGCACCCAACAACAAGCTGGTGCTGCCTGATCCGGAGGCGCCCGGCGTAGAGAGCAACGGGGGCCACTTGCCCGACCGAAACTACGGCAGCAGCCTTGAAGGCATCGGTGACCTCGATGGCGATGGATACGCCGACCTCATCCTGGGGAACGCCCAGCCCGGTGGCGGCGCTGAGACCGATGAGGTCTGGCTGTTCTGGGGCCCCGAGATGCCCGAAGACTTCGATGGCGGCACCCGCCTCACCATCGGTGATGACCCCCGCCGATGCATCGGCTACGACATGCAGCGGGCCGCCGACCTCACGGGCGACGGCCTCGATGACCTCATCGTGGGCGACCCCTGCACCAACCAAGCCTGGGTCTGGTCGGGGGCCGACGTGCGGGCCGCCGCCGGCGAGAACATCGAGCCGGTCGCCCGCATCCTCGACAGCGGCGAGGAGCCCAACGAGTTTGGTCTCGCCCTGAGCGGCGCGCATGACCTCACCGGCGACGGGGTGGCCGAGCTCGTCGTGTCGGCGCCCGCAAATTCCAACCGCGACCGCGCCGACCTCGACTATGTGGGGGTCTACGAGGGCCCCTTCGCCGGCGACCGCGACGCCGACGATCGCGTGGCCACTGTCCGCACCAGCCTCTTGAAGGCCGAGTGGTCTGAGCACTCCATCGGCGATTCCCTCGACGCGGGCGACCTGAACGGCGATGGCTACGCCGACCTGGTGGTGGGCGATTCGGAGTGGTACGATCACCCGAGCGGCGAGACGACAAAGGGCCTGACGACCGTGTACTACGGGCCCCTTGGGGGTGAGTACATCGACACCGAGGCCGAGGTGCAGCTCTATCAAGGCCGCGGCGAGGTCGAGGCCCACACCGACTTCGACGGCGACGGCCGCGACGACGTGCTGGTCGGCTCGGGCAGCCTCAGCCGTGAGGGCGGCGTTGGCCCCTACAACATCGGCGGCGACCGGGCCTTCTTGGTGTACTCCCCATTCTCCGGTACGGCGCACCTCAGAACCGACGCCGACGTCACCTTTCGCCAGCCAGAGGATGATGTTCGCATCGAGGGCTGGGGCGCCCAAGTCATCGCCGTGCCCGACCAGTCGGGTGACGGCGTGCCCGACGTCATCGTGGGCAGCATCGGCGACGCCTTCTGGCTGATGCCGGTGCCGCTGCCGCTGCGATAGAGCGCGCTTGAAGCACCAACCCGAGGCCCCCGCTTGAGCACCCGCCCCGCCAGCACCCCGCCACCGCTGCCCGCGCAGGTTGGCGTGCGTGCGGCCGTTTTGCTTGTTCTGTTCTCAGGGTGCGGCGCCGGCTCTGGGCCGGTCGCCCACGTCAAAGGTGCCCCGGCCGTCGGCCAAGACAGCGCTGGCACCGACGACGGCGCCGACGACGGCAGCACCGACGACGGCAGCACCGACGACGGCGGCGACGCCGCAGACGGCAGCACGGACGACGGCGGCAGCACCGACACCGGCCCCGCCGACACCGGCGGTGACGACGGAGGCCTCGGCCTATCTCCCGATCCTCTGCACCCCCTCGGCGACGACGCCGACAGCGACGGTGTTCCCAACGGCCTTGACTGCGCGCCCTTCGACCGCGCCGCCTACCCTGGCGCACCTGAGGCCTGCGGAGACGGCGTGGTCAACGACTGCGACCGGCGCCGCGAGACCGGCTGGTCGGCCGAGCTGTGCGAGCGGGTGATCGAGCCCGAGTACAAGATCTACGCGTCCGGCAGTGGCCACAAGGAGCTCGCGGGCCTCGGTGACCTTCGGGGCGATGGCGGCTTTACATTGGGCCTCGGCGTGCCAGCAGCGAGCCGTTGCGACGAGGTGGGGGTCGCCGAGGATGGTACGCCGATCACCGACTGCTACAGCATCGGCGGTCTGTACATGCTGGAGTTGGCGGCGCTTGTACCGTCTCGGGGGGCGATCTATCTGCCAGACCCTGGCGCGCCAGGCGTGCTCGGCCTCGGCGGCCACCAGCGCGGCCGCACCTACGGCAGCAGCCTTGAGGGCTTGGGCGACTTCGATGGTGACGGCTACGACGACTTCATCCTCGGCAACGACCAGCAGCGGTCCGACGAGGCCGACGAAGTGTGGCTGTTCTGGGGCCCAAGCCCGACGGCGAGCCTGAGTGAGGGCGTGCAGCTCATCCAGGGCGACGACTGGACGCGCTGCATTGGCTACGACATGGAGCGCGCCGGCGACCTGACCGGCGATGGGGTCGATGACCTCGTGGTGGGCGACCCCTGCGCCGACGAGGTGTGGGTGATGTCGGGCGCCGAGGTGCGCACGGCGACAGGCCCCAGCCTGAGCCCCGCCGCCCGGGTGCTGGAGATGGGCGCCGAGCGCATCCTGTTCGGCATGGGGGTGAACGGCACAGCCGACCTCACGGGCGACGGGCTGGCCGATCTGGTCGCATCGGCGCCGTGGGCCGACTCACCCAACCGCTATTCGCCCGATCTTGACTTCGTTGGGGTCTATGAGGGCCCGCTCATCGGCGACAGCGACGCCGCTGACGCGGTCTTCACGGTGCGCAGCGTTCTGGCTTGGGCCGATGGCAGCGGCCACGCGATCGGCTACACGCTTGACGTTGGCGATCTGAACGGCGACGGCTACGGCGACCTCGTGGTGGCCGACCCTGAACGGTACGAGGGCTCGGCCAGCCCCTCGCGCCTGGGGCTTGGGAAGAGCACCTTTGTCTTTTACGGCCCGCTCTCGGGCGAGGCGCTCGACATCGAGGCCGACGCGATCGTCCACCACTCAGGCGCGCACGATCTTCAGGCCCACACCGACTTTGATGGCGACGGCCGCGACGACCTGCTCGCGGCCGCTGGCATCTTCCCCCGAGAGGTGGCGTTCAGCACGAGTGAGGGTGCGTTCGGCGAGGCTTACCTAATGTACAGCCCGTTCACCGGCACCACCCGCCTTCGTGAAGACGCCGACGTCATCTTCAGCTGCGCCGCCGTTCGCGAGGGCTGCGAAGACTTCGGCAGCCAAGTGGAGGCCGTCCCCGACCAGACCGGCGATGGCGTGCCTGACGTCGTGGTGGGCAACTATGACAACCAGTTCTGGTTGTTCGCGGTGCCGCTGCCGGTGCGATAGCGCGCGCTTGAAGCACCAACTGGAGGCCCCCGCTTGACCACCCGCCCCGCCAGCACCCCGCCCCCGCCGCCGGCGCAGGTTGGCGTACGGGCGGCCGTTTTGGTGGGGCTGCTCGCCGCCTGCACCGGCGCCCCCTCGAAGTCGCCCGCGCCCGACACCGCCGACACCGCCGACACCGCCGCCCCTCCCCTCGACGGGCTCAACCCGCCACAGCTCGGCCCGCCCCCGCGGTCCTCGGGCACCAGCGCCCCC